>JALVEJ010000068.1 GCA_027031025.1 Flavobacteriales bacterium
GGGAATATCCAAGTCGGTGAAGGCACACATATTGGATCAGGCGCAGTGGTTATTCCCGGCATTAAAATTGGTAAATGGGCAACAATCGGTGCCGGCGCCGTTATTATCCGTGATGTCCCCGATGCTGTAACAGTAGTAGGCAATCCCGGAAGAATTCTTGATAAATAATAGCTTAGACTATTATAAAATTAATTTATAACTTTGTCCAGATAAAAAAAATGCTATGACTATTGCGCAATTGAAATACCTTTTGGCGGTTGCCAAACATCTGAATTTTACCAAAGCTTCACAAGAATGTCATGTGACGCAGCCCACTTTGAGTATGCAAATTCAGAAATTGGAAGACGAACTCGGTGTGGTTATTTTTGACCGCGTCAGAAAACCCATAAAAATTACTGAAATAGGTAAAAAAATCATTGAACAAGCCAAAACCATAGTCAACGAAAGCGCCCGTATTAACGACTTGGTGCAACAGGAAAAAGGTTATATCGGTGGGGAATATAAATTGGGGATCATTCCCACTCTCATTCCCACTTTATTGCCCATGTTTTTAAAAAATTTCTTAAAAAAATATCCCGAAGTACAATTGGAAATTTTTGAAATACCCACCCAACAAATGATTGAACAGATTTTGGAAGGTAAGATTGATGCCGGTATAGCTGCCACGCCGCTTGAAGAAGAAAAAATTGTTGAAAAACCGCTCTTTTACGAACCATTTGTCGGATTTATTCCCGAGACACATCGTTTGTTTCAAAAAAAGATTTTAGACGAACAAGATTTGGATGTTAAAGACATTTTACTGTTAGACGAAGGCCATTGTTTCCGGGATAACATTCTCAATATATGCCGCTTAAAAGATGCTGAACCCCAAGCTTTTGAACTCAATATTGGCAACTTTGACGCTTTGATTAAACTCTCAAAAGAAGGTTTGGGCATGACGCTGCTTCCTTATTTACAAACCGAAGACTTATGTCCAGAAGACAAAAAATATTTGCGCAATTTTAAAAAACCCGAACCGGCACGTGAAGTCAGTTTAATTCATGCCAAAGATATTTTTAAGAAAAACATTACTGATGCTTTGTTTAAAACCATAAAGGGGATTGTCAAAGGTGCTATCGAGTTTTACGATGTAAAGATTATTAGTCCTTTGCCAAAAAAGAGTTAAAAACGAAAAGTTTGTAATGCGATAAGTTAAATGTCTGTAATGTGAAATGATTTTATACAACTCATCAAATATCCCCGTCAATAATCGGGACAAATAAATCACCAAACTATATTGTCAATAACTAACATGAATTGGACAAACTATTTTAAAAATGCCAAACAACGTCTTTTTGACGATAAACAATACGATTATAAAGACCGGTCGGTGTTTCAAATGGATTACGACCGGATTGTTTTTTCATCGGCTTTCCGTCGTTTGCAAAACAAAACTCAAGTTTTACCTTTTCCTAAATCGGATTATGTTCGTAACCGTCTGACACACAGTTTAGAAACAGCATCTGTCGGGCGTTCTCTGGGAAATATCGTCGGTTATCATATCATACAAAAGTATCCCGAATTGCAAAATAAATCGGGCATCCTTCCGACCGATTTCGGACACTTGGTGTCGGCGGCTTGTTTGGCACACGATATAGGCAATCCGCCTTTCGGTCACAGTGGCGAAGCGGCTATTAGTCAGTATTTTAAGAGTGATGCGGCGCAAACATTTATCAAAGATTTAACCGAAAAACAAAAAGCCGATTTACAACATTTTGAAGGCAATGCCTCCGGTTTAAGGCTGATTGCGCATACGCCTGAAAATCAATCCGGTATTAAAGGCGGATTACGGCTAAGTTTAGCAACCTATGCCACCTTTACCAAATATCCCAAAGAATCTTTACCTAAGCGAAAAGCAGAAAAAAAAGCATCGCTAAAAAAATTCGGTATCTATCAATCGGAAATAGAAATGTTTGAACATGAAATTGCCACGAAACTACAACTCATACCGCAACATACAACCAAAGGCAAAGCATGGAAAAGATTTCCATTAACATACTTGGTAGAAGCCGCCGATGATATCTGCTATCATTTGATTGATTTTGAAGACGGCTTTCATATGAAATTTCTACCTTTCGATTTGGTTGAACAACATTTTTTGGCACTAATCAATAAACAAAAATTTGACTTTGACAGATATCAAAAAATATATGACCCAACGGTAAAAATCAACTATTTAAGAAGTGTCGCTATCAATCATTTGGTGCAAACTGCGGGGCAAATTTTTGTAGAAAATGAAGCCGATTTTGTCACCGGCAGCTTAGACAAAGCTTTGTTAGACTTATTTCCCGATGATTTAAAAGCTAATTTGAAAAAAATTATTCAAATAAGTATTGACAAAGTCTATCAATCGGACACGGTGCTTCGTATCGAATTAGCCGGCATGAAGGTTTTGCCCGATTTGCTTCATAAATTTATTGCGGCAAATTTATATCCGGACCAACATAAACAATTATTTAAACTTTTACCCGAAATGTATCACGGCGGTTCAAACGATTATGAAAAAATACTTAATGCCACTATGTATATCAGCAATATGACCGATAGGCAAGCCGTTTCGTTGTATAAAAATCTGAACGGAGTAGAACTGGCGGGTTATTGAGTTTGGGTAAAATTTAATATTTCTTGCAAGATAGCCTCCGGCTCATCATAAATGGAAAGAATTAAATTTTGATACTTCCGGTCCTCTAACATTTTTTTTAGACAGGGATAGACCGGTTTTTCAATGGTCCAATAATGTTTTCCCATAAAAATCATGGGACTGGCATAGCCCAAACTCAAATAGTGATTTTGGGTGGCTTCTTGAAAAATTTCTTGAATAGTGCCTGCACTGCCCGGCGCAAAAATGATTCCGCCTTTAGCAATAGTCAAAAGTTTATCCTCTCTAATGCTGTTGGCAAAATATTTAGCGATATGAGTTGCAAAAACCGCCGTTGGTTCATGTCCGTATAACCAAGTTGGAATAGCTAAACTGTAAAATGAAGGTGTAGCGTGTTTTTGTTGTAATTGCATAGCCAAATCCAGCCATTTGGCATGTTTGAAAGTTGGTGCTTGGGCTAAAAATTGAATGGCGGCAGTTAACTCATCATCCGGTCTACCGGCAAACCAAGCGCCCAGATGTGTTGCTTCCATAGCGCCCGGTCCGCCACCCGAAGCCATTAAATAGCCTTTTTCGGACAAAGTTTTACTCAAAAACGCAATTTTGGTATAATTGTTATCTTGTCTTGACAAGGCATGCCCCCCCATAAAAGCGACAATTTTTTTCTCATTATAAGTTTCCAAAAAATCATCTAAGGCATCGGTTATAGCGTGGTCGTGCAGGCTTCTGGCTAAGGTTTCTTTGATATCTTTGGCATATTTCCCGGTTTTTAAAAAATGCCGGTAAACAATTTGGTCAAAACTTTGCGAAAAAGTTTTTGGTTGTCCCAAAATATAGCCTTTATATAAATCGGCAGGCCGGTAAAGCCGGTTGATATAAGAATTGTATGGTAAGTCCAGTTTTGGAAAGATAAAACTATCTTTTATCAAATGCAGCATCTCATCCGGTAAATTACAACCTAAGAATAAACAATTTTGAAAAGTTTTATGAGACAGCAAATCTATAAACGGCCGAAAATCTAAATTCTGAAAAGCCACATAGCTGATATTCTTTCGGGTAAATAACAATTGCTTTAAATCTTTTTGATTTTCTAATTCTTGATAAGTCATACAAAATTATGTTTTGGTATAAAAACGATAAAGTATTTAGACGTATCAACACCGTTTCTTGTTCCGTTCATCTAACAAAGAAGCCACCGCCCATATAGCGGCGGGTAACCAGCCAATCAAAGTCAATTGCAAAATTAAACACAACAGACCATGCAAAATTTTACCTCTTAAAAAGAAAGATAGCCATGGGACTAAAACCGCTATTAATATCATCTTATTTGCTTTATTTCGTTCTTATTTGCTTTATTTCGTTAAAATGCAACTACAAAATTCTGACAATGTGTCATAAATTATGGGTTTATCGGTCAAAAATACAAATTAATATGCCAAATTGTGTTTTTCAAAATATGTTTTTAGACTTGGCACAATCATTGACAAAAACAAATTGAACAAAATTTAAACTAAATATTAACAAAAAAATTATTAAACTATGAGCGAAAAAGGTAATAAAATTATAGGTATAGATTTAGGAACAACCAACTCGGTAGTTACCGTAAGAGAAGGTAATGATACGGTTGTTATTCCCAATCCCGAAGGAAACAGAACTACCCCGTCAGTGGTAGCTTTTACAGATAAAGGCGAGATTAAAGTAGGTGATCCTGCTAAACGTCAAGCTATTACCAACCCCGAAAGAACTATCTCTTCCATTAAGAGATTTATGGGAAATAAATATTCTGAAGTAAAAGAAGAAGCTGAACGCGTTCCTTACAAAGTGGTTCAAGGGCCCAATGATACACCACGCGTTGAAATCAACGGTAAACAATATACCCCGCAAGAAATTTCGGCTATGATTTTGCAAAAATTGAAAAAAACCGCCGAAGATTATTTGGGACATCCGGTTAAAGAAGCCGTTATTACCGTGCCGGCATATTTTAACGATGCCCAACGTCAAGCTACCAAAGAAGCAGGCGAAATAGCCGGTTTAAAAGTCAGACGTATTATCAACGAACCGACTGCAGCCGCTTTGGCTTACGGATTAGACAAATCTGACAAAGAGAAAAAAATAGCCGTATTTGACCTTGGCGGTGGAACATTTGATATTTCCATTTTGGATATCGGTGACGGCGTAACCGAAGTATTATCAACAGCCGGTGATACTCACTTAGGTGGTGATGACTTTGACCAACGTATCATCGATTGGTTGGCAGACGAATTTAAAAAAGAAGAAGGCATTGATTTGAAAAAAGACCCAATGGCATTGCAACGCTTGAAAGAAGCAGCCGAAAAAGCCAAAATTGAATTGTCTTCTTCACCCGAAACCGAAATCAATTTGCCTTATATCACGGCTACGGCATCCGGACCGAAACACTTGGTTAAAAAATTGACCAGAGCCAAATTTGAACAATTAACAGACGACTTGGTTAAACGTGCCATGAAACCGGTTAAAGAAGCCTTGGAACAAGCCGGTTTAAAACCTTCCGATATTGACGAAGTGATATTGGTTGGTGGTTCTACCCGAATTCCGAAAGTGGTAGAAGAAGTTGAAAAATTCTTCGGTAAAAAAGCTTCAAAAAACGTCAACCCTGATGAAGTGGTTGCCAAAGGTGCCGGTATTCAAGGCGCCGTATTAACCGGCGATGTCGATGATGTATTATTGCTCGATGTAACGCCATTATCATTAGGTATTGAAACCATGGGTGGTGTATTTACCAAATTGATTGAAGCTAACACCACTATTCCAACTAAAAAGTCGCAAATATTCTCAACCGCACAAGACAATCAACCCAGTGTTGAAATTCATGTCTTACAAGGTGAAAGACCATTGGCCAAAGACAATAAAACCATCGGTCGGTTCCACTTGGACGGTATTCCACCGGCAAGACGTGGCGAACCACAAATTGAAGTAACCTTTGATATCGATGCCGACGGTATTATCCACGTTACGGCAATGGATAAGAAAACCGGTAAATCAAAAGATATCAGAATTGAAGCCTCTAGCGGTTTGAGTAAAGAAGAAATAGAAAGAATGAAAAAAGAAGCTGAAGCCAATGCCGAAGCTGATAGATTAGCCAAAGAACGCGTTGAAAAACTCAATAAAGCCGATGCAACAGCTTTCCAATTGGAAAAACTCGTCGAAGAACACAAAGACAAAATTTCCGACGACAACAAAACTGCTGTTGAAAATATGGTTAAAAAGCTTAAAGAAGCTTATGACAAACAAGACGCCGACATGGCAGAAGCTGCAACCAAAGAAGCCGAAGACTTATTGATGAAAATAGGTCAAGATATTCAAAACGCTTCACAAGCAGGCGCTGATACCGGTGCGCAACAAGCACAAGATACAAGTGCCGCAAATCAAGGCGAAGACGATGTACAAGATGTAGACTTCGAGGAAGTCAAATAGTAAGTAGTAGATAGTTTTTTCATAAAGATTGATTAAACAGGATCGGGGGCTGCCGTTGGCAGCCCCCGATTTTTTTTAAAATGTTTTCTTTGTTGGACAAATAAATGATTATTTTGCGTATAAGAAATTGATTAAGGTAAGCTTTGGAAATATTGTGGCGAGAATTCAACCCAAAAAGCATAATTACCAACTTTACCTACCAGAAGTGAGTCTTCTATATATGTCTGTCTTCGCAGTTCCACATTATTAATATCATAAGTATTGCAGGGTATTTCCATATTGCCATTTTCATCTATCACTACTTCATCGGAGCAGTAGGTTTCTTTGACATAAATGAGGTTGATACAATTGCAATCTTTTTTAAAAAACATCAATCTGGTAATACCGGCTTCACCACCCGAATCAAGATGCCCCCATATAACAATTGTATCGTTTAGGCTTACCCATTTCCAACTGTCATTTGAAAAATATGGGCTGCCATCAGGATGCGAATATGCCATCGGGGTAAAACGATATGAGGTGTCAATTCCTAAGTTTTCCGTGTCACAATTGGAAAAGTCCGGTTGTTTTTTGACGGTACAACTTGTTAAAAACGAAATTATACCAAATAAAATTAAATATTTCATAGTTAAATCTAGAATAAAGTTAAACAGATATTTAGATAAATATATAGCTTTTAGCCGGTTTTGTTTTTTCTAACCGGAAAAATAACGCCATAATTGTGCGCCGCGCCTTTGCCCAAACCTATATGCGAAGGCAAAAAAACATTAGTTGCAAAACGCAGGTTAAATCCAATAAATTTTTTGCCTTTAAAACTAATCCATCTCTTTTTATAAATTTTTATATCTGTTACAATAATTTCTTCTTCGATAAACCAATTTATGCTTTTGGCAAAAGTCACGATATTTTGTATCATTTTCTTTTGTAGCAAAGTTATTTGCTCTTTGTCAGATTGTAAATCTTGATATTGTCGATAATAATCATCTTGAAGCGGCAGCCAATTGATAATATCGTAATACGATACAACCGGATGGACTTTTAAATCAAATAAATACGCCCGTATTTTTTCTATTTCAAAAGAAATATTTTGCCCGTTAATTTCAACATTTGTATTAAAAAAAGATGATAACCTTCCGATACTGTTAACAGCTTTATCCAAATACAAAATTGCTGCTTTTCCTAAAATACTTTTATATTGAATATGCGGATAGTTGTAATAAAAACCATTTTCTAAATGATTATGGTAAAGCACATCGGATGGACCTATCAATTTTAAAACAGCTGAACGCAACAAATCCGCTTCATAAGGCGCTAAATCTTGTTTAAATATAAATTCTTGATAGGACAATTGTGGCATTGCAAAAAACTTTTCCGTTTCAAAGTTAAAATTTTTTTTATAACTTACAACAAAATTCATAAAAAAATATATTGTCAAGAAGCTTAGAACAAAAAGTTTTGCGCATTAATATTTTGATGAACTTAAATAATTTTTGATTTAACTTGAAAAAATGAAGATTGTAGTCGATACATACGGCGCAAAAATTTCTATTGAAACCGGTGTATTGCAAATAGATACCGGCAAGGAACATACGGAAATTTCGTTGTTGCATGTTACGTCATTGCATATTCAAACATCGGTACGTATCAGTTCGGATGCGTTAACCGCTTGTATACAATCAGGTATTCCCGTCTATTTTGAAAATGATTTGCAAGTAGAAGCCATGTTATGGTCGCCACACTATGGTTCTATTGCCAATATTCGTAAAAAACAAGCATTATTTGCTTTTTCAAAACACAAATATCTATTAATCAAAAGATTATTGATGCGAAAAAATGCTATGAGGATACAATTTTTGCAACAAACCAGCATTAAAGAGGATATTCACGCTATTGCTGGAGAAATTGTCAAGATTAACAAATTGATAGAAAAAGCTCCATTTAAAGATGCTTATCTTCGTTCGCTGGAAGGCAATAGCGCCAAAAAATATTTTGAAGCTTTCAAGCTTTTGTTGCCACCGGTATGGCGATTTGACAAACGCACTTATCAAAATAGCCATGATTTGGTCAATAATTTGCTCAACTATGGCTACGGTATATTGTATAAAGACATAACCAAAGCTTTGATTGTTGCCGGGTTGGACCCCGATTTAGGTTTCTTTCATGCCTCACAATACAACAAACCCGGACTAAGTTTTGACCTGATTGAACCTTATCGCGTATGGGTTGAAGCACAAGTTTTACAAACCATACGTGATAAAAGATTTAAACAAATACCCGAAAAATTGACCAAGGAAGGGCGTTTGAATAAAGCTACTAAGCATTTGTTTATAGAAAAAATGACCGGTTTTATGACGCAAAAGAAAATTTTATGGCAAAAACGGATTAAAACTCCCCAAACCCATATCCAACTCGATGCCCATCAAGTAGCCAAATTTTTTTTAAATTTCAGCCTTAATGACTTGCTCAAAAGCATCCAAATAGAAAAATTTTAATTTAGATTTAAAAATAGATATATGAAATCCTATCTTGTTTTATACGATATTACCGACAACAAGAGCCGCAATTTAGTTGTTAAACAACTTAAAAAATCCGGTTTTTACAGAATTCAAAAATCTGTTTTTATAGGCACCACAACGGCATCTTATTTGCAAGACTTGGAAGCTTTGTTTGAAAGTCTTTTACAAACCGAAGAAGCCGAATTTGACTCGTATATCATTTTGCCACTTAACGAGCTCAGTTTAAAACAAATACGTATTTTAAATTTAAAAATAGATTTGGATAAAATAACTGCCCGTAAAATTGTTATATTTGTATGATAATTTGATTTGAAATGGTTCTTTGACATCATTTTTTAGTATTTTTGTATCTGAAAATAAATTTGAAAAGCAAATAAAGTTTTATAATTTGTTGATTGTTAATATTTTATAAAAATATCCTATCCAAACCCCTCTCCAATTCTTAGACGGACTGAGACGAAGTTGATTCAATCGTCGTTCCCGGCGTTAACGGATCCAAACCCCTCTCCAATTCTTAGACGGACTGAGACAGCATTATGAAATCGTTATGGTCCAATTCGAAATCATCCAAACCCCTCTCCAATTCTTAGACGGACTGAGACCGCCTGTATATCAGCCGGCTATGGGCGATGTGGTTATATCCAAACCCCTCTCCAATTCTTAGACGGACTGAGACAATGGCTTTTTTTATTGTGCCGTTACTTTGCATTTATCCAAACCCTTCTCCAATTCTTAGACGGACTGAGACGCACCGACAAACGAACCGGAAAAAAGTATGTGATGATCCAAACCCTTCTCCAATTCTTAGACGGACTGAGACTCCTACACCTAAATCGAATAAGTCCTCATCGACTATCCAAACCCTTCTCCAATTCTTAGACGGACTGAGACTATGAAATCAAACCTTATAAATTTTATAATAAAATTATCCAAACCCTTCTCCAATTCTTAGACGGACTGAGACGATTATAAGATTTTTACAAAAGTATATATAAAAATATCCAAACCCTTCTCCAATTCTTAGACGGACTGAGACTTTGTCAGTTTTTGGTTAAATTTATCGTAAAACAATCCAAACCCTTCTCCAATTCTTAGACGGACTGAGACAGAGCTTCTCCCAATCGTCGCTTTCATACACTTCTATCCAAACCCTTCTCCAATTCTTAGACGGACTGAGACATAAATACTTTGCCCAAAGTTTTTGATGATAAAGTCATCCAAACCCTTCTCCAATTCTTAGACGGACTGAGACTTCTTGATATTCTTTGATGCTATCTTTCATGTCTTATCCAAACCCTTCTCCAATTCTTAGACGGACTGAGACTGTTATGCAAGGTAAATTAAAAAATTCGCCAGATTATCCAAACCCTTCTCCAATTCTTAGACGGACTGAGACCCATCCACCTTTATTCTTTGGAATACTAAACCCACATCCAAACCCTTCTCCAATTCTTAGACGGACTGAGACATGTTGCAAATCTACTGTTCAAATGGTATAAACTATCCAAACCCTTCTCCAATTCTTAGACGGACTGAGACTCAAATACGTTCCCTGCATTTTCTCCATTGAACGTATCCAAACCCTTCTCCAATTCTTAGACGGACTGAGACATTTTTACGCTCATCTTTGAATATTTTTTCAAATTATCCAAACCCTTCTCCAATTCTTAGACGGACTGAGACTAATATGTTTTGAATTTTTGTTAAAGTTGTTTTCAATCCAAACCCTTCTCCAATTCTTAGACGGACTGAGACAAGCTTGCGACCATAGATTGTTGATGTCAAATTCTATCCAAACCCTTCTCCAATTCTTAGACGGACTGAGACTAACACTTTCTATACCCTACCCCTACTTTTTGGACTATCCAAACCCTTCTCCAATTCTTAGACGGACTGAGACAATGCTTTGACCAAACTGCCCAAAGTGGTTTTTTATCCAAACCCTTCTCCAATTCTTAGACGGACTGAGACTCCAACGGGACCTGCTAAAACACTAAATCCGGTCATATCCAAACCCTTCTCCAATTCTTAGACGGACTGAGACAATCTTTGTCGTTGGTTTGGCTTTGTTGCTGTTTTATCCAAACCCTTCTCCAATTCTTAGACGGACTGAGACTGCTCTACAACGCTTAATATATCTACTGGTTTGGCATCCAAACCCTTCTCCAATTCTTAGACGGACTGAGACAATTTGATATTTTGGCGTGTGCGGTTGTTTAGTTGGATCCAAACCCCTCTCCAATTCTTAGACGGACTGAGACTTTGCCACTCTTGAACCCTTGAAAATGGCATAATATCCAAACCCCTCTCCAATTCTTAGACGGACTGAGACTCCTTATGGTAACGTATCCTGCTTGGTCTTGATTATCCAAACCCCTCTCCAATTCTTAGACGGATATTTTTAGGCTTTTGAAATCAAATGCATTGTGTTTTAAGATATGGAAGGGCGAATGAAGGTATATGCTTCTGATTCTATTAGCCTCTATTTTAGTTAGAAAATAGATATGCGTTAATTTATTCGTTTTAAAATGTGTTGTGTAATTGTTTGGGATAAAATTTTGCCATAACAAAAAATAAAGTATTTTTGTTTTGGAATAGTAATTGCTAATACTCTATTATAAAAATTAAAAACAACCAAAATGAAAAAAATTATTCTATTATTCGGACTTTTTATGGTCTTTTCCGTTTCTGCTCAAAATATTCCTGACGCACAACTGGTTGATATGAAGGGTAATAAAGTATCTTTTAAAGATATTATAAAATCGGACAAACCGGTCATTATCAGTTTTTGGGCGACTTGGTGTGTGCCTTGTATGAACGAACTGGATGCCATCAGCGAAGTCTATCCGGATTGGCAAGAAGAAACCGGCGTTAAATTGATTGCCATTTCGCAAGATGACGACCGCACTGCCCGTCGTATTCTGCCTTTGGTCAATGGTAAAGATTGGGATTTCGAAATTTATCGCGACTACAATTTTGAACTGAAACGTGCTTTCAATATTGCCAGTATTCCGTTTATGTTAATTATCAAAGACGGCAAAATTGTTGCCAAACGTTCGGGATATACACCCGGCAGTGAAGATGAAATTTATGAAATCATCAAAAATTAACCTATTATACCATAAATCGGATGATAAAAGGTCAAAAAGTTCAACTATGAAAAAAATCTTTATCCTGTTTTCGATACTTGCAAGTATTCTCACACAAGCGCAAGATATCGGGCATCTGTCCGGCGGTTATGAAGCTTACATGCAATATTATCAAAACGATGCGCCTACCAATTTTACGGCGCCTGCCGACGCCCTTCGCTCTATGCATTATCTCAATACGGCTTATACTTACAAACAATTCAGTTTCGGCTTGCAATATGAAGCATATTTGCCCCAAGCTTTTCTGGGTTACAGTCCCGACTTGAAAGGCAACGGATTGGCAACTTATTATGTCAAATATCAAAAAGACCATTTATCGGTTACTGCCGGCTATTTTTATGAACAATTTGGCAGCGGCTTGGTGTTTAGGGCTTGGGAAGACCGGCAACTCGGCATCAACAATGCTTTGAAGGGTATTAAAATCAAATACAATTTTGATGATTTTGCCGAAATAACCGCTTTAACCGGCAACCAACGTTTGGGTTTTGAAGTATCCGAATCAACTATTTACGGTGCCAATGCCGATTTGAATCTAAATAAAATTTTCAAATCCACCGCATGGCAACTCAAATCCGGTTTTAGTTATGTTGCCAGATATCAAGAAAGTAATTCACAAAACACAGATTTAAAACCGGTTGTTGGCAATTTCTCTTCACGTTTTGATTTGAGCTCAGGAGGATTTTATACCGGATTTGAATATGTTTACAAGCAACCCGATGCGCGTGCTTCCAATGCTGTTTTACTAGACCAAGTTTTGTTTGACGGCAACGCTTGGTTGTTAAATATGGGCTATTCGCAAAAAGGTTTTGGGATCAATGCCACCTTTCGCCGTTTAGAAAATATACAAATGTATAGTGAGCGCCTTTTGGAAGGCAATTCTTACAACGCCGGCGTGATGAATTTTGTACCCGGACTAACCAAACAACACGATTTTAGTTTAGCAAATATTTATGTGTATCAAGCGCAACCCGGCATTTCATTCGGTGAGGAAAAAGTCGGAGAAATAGGCGGTCAAATAGATTTGTTTTACACCTTTAAGCGCAAAACCGCTTTGGGAGGCAAATACGGAACAAAGTTGGCGTTAAACTTTTCGCGTTGGCATGGACTTGATGCCAGTTTTGACCATCAAAAACAAATATATAGAGCCGGTTTTTTTAAGGCGGGCGAACTCTATTTTCAGGATATCAATATGGAAATCAGAAAAAAAATCTCTAAAAATTTGAAAACCGTTTTTTCATTTATAGATGTTCAATATAATAAACCAAAGCTTGAATTTGAAGGCGAATTTGTTCATGCTAATATCGTAGTTGCCGATTTGGAATTCAAATTACCTAAAAGCCGTTCTGCCCGTTTAGAATTACAACATTTGAATACCAAAGATGACCAAAAAAACTGGGCAGCCGCTTTGTTTGAATACAATTTTAATCATCATTTTAATGTTTATGCCGGCGATATGTATAATTACGGCAATAATGATAAAAAAAATCATTATTTCAATATCGGCACCACGTATACCCAATCGGCTACGCGCCTGAGTTTGAGTTACGGTAGACAACGTGGCGGATTGCTTTGTGTAGGCGGTGTGTGTCGTTATGTGCCATCGAGCAAAGGATTGACAGCTAGCATTTCCTTAACTTTCTAATTATGGACAATTTTGAACAACAATGGCAAAAAGTTTTAGACTTTTTTAAAACCAAATTTACCGATGGCGAAACCCCTGATATTGACACGATTTTGTTTTTGATCGGTATACAGGAACTGGGGCGAATCAAGCCGAAATTTACCAAAGACGAAAAGGTTAATTTGATGCATATTGCCACTTGCAAACTTTTGGAACCTTATGGCTATTATGAATTTAGTCATTATGACGATGAAGCTTGGCCACATTACAAACGTATAAAGCATATTGAACGAGGTATTAATCAAGACCGGTTGATGAAGGAAGCCATAATCAATTATTTTACGTCAAATGATGTTATATAAAATGTTGAAAATGAACATGAAACTAATTTATCTATTGTTTTTAACTATGATTTTGACAGGCCCAATGTCTGCTCAAAACTATAAAAAACGCTTGGCGTTAAGCAAAGAATTTCTTAAAAAAGTCAGAGTTCGTGAAGTCTTGGATACGATGCTATGGGATAAAGAATCGGCTATTTTTAACCAAACCGAAAAATGGTTTAAAGAGAAAAAGTTAGATGTTTATAACGGCAAAGATTATGAGTTTTTTCAATCAAGTTTAATGCATCAATTTTTGTTTTCAAAACGCCATATTTTAAACCGTATCAAATACCATTATCAGCATGTCGATTACAAACTTTTACAGAAGTATGTCAAGCAAATTGATAAAGGACAATTACAAGAGGTTATTTTTTCATCCGGTTTATATGATTTGCTCAACCAAATGCTCACCAAAGAAATAAACCAAGTTAAAAATATGACCGTTCCCAAATATTTGGAGTTTTTGGTCAATAAACACAAACCGGTCGATTTAAAAATCCAATACAACAATAAACTTGTTGACGCCCAAAAATTAGATTTAGATATTTTGGTAGAGACCAACAACGCCGATTACAAACAGGTTTCTATTTTAGACAAAAAGCACAATCAAATCTTAAAACCCAAAGGCTATACTTATGACCAAATTCAAAAAATCATTGTTAAATTTAAGGGACAGGAATTTGCATTTAAACCCGACGAACAAATCAATTTGTATCCGCGCCAATTTAAGGAACTCAACAGTATGATTTCAAAATACAGTTATAATCAAATACCGGTTTGGCATTTGGATATTTTAGAAAGCAACGGACATATCGGGGTGCAGTTGACCAATGTTGTTGAAGCCAAAGTTATTAAAGAGAAGGCGCTTCAAAAAAAAGATTCGGTTAAAGGTTTAGATTAATTTACCATTTATTCCGCCAATTTTTTCCAACCGATTTTTTGCATATTTCTATAAATTAAAAAACCGGCAATCAAAGCAATTGCAAAGAATATAAAGGATAAAGTATATTGTTTAAAAATAAACTTACCGATACCAAACAAGGTAAAAATAACCATGATACTACCCAAAAACCAATTGGCAAACATCAAAATAAAACCTTTATCGCCTTGCACGCCGGGTAATTTATCAGCAATAGGACGCCACCCGATACCCCCCGGATGCACTTTGGTGTAAAAAGATTTGAGCTTGTCTTCAGACGTAGGACGCGTTTTAAAAGTGACAATTAACCACCAAAATGTTGACCAAGCTACAATGCTTAACAAAATCACCGGATAATCATCGCTTAAAGACCAACCGAAACCAAATTTATCATTTAATAAAAAAGGCAATAAAAAATAAGGTGCTACCATGGCGGTGATTTCACTCCAAGCATTGATACGCCACCAAAACCATCGTAAAATTAATACCAATCCGATACCACCGCTGGCTACCAAAATAAATTGCCAAGCTTGACTGATTTGTGTAATTTGCGTCGTAATCAGTAAAGCGATAAACATCAATACGAAAGTCGTGATTCGAGATATTTTAACATAATATTTTTCCGAAGCACCGGGTTTTATAAATGGCCGGAACAAATCGTTGATAATGTAGGAAGTTCCCCAAACTGTTTGCGATGCCAAAGTGGACATATAAGCGGCAAAGAAAGCAGCTAACATCAAGCCTAGTAAACCGCTGGGCAATAAATCGCGAATCAACATGACATAAGTAGCCCCTTTATCTTTGGCTTCGGGATATAAAACCAAAGCTACCATAGCCGCTAAAATCCAAGGCCATGGACGTAAAGCATAGTGGGCAATATTGAACCATAAAGTCGCAAATAACGAATGTTTTTCATCTTTGGCAGACATCATTCGTTGGGCAATATAGCCTCCGCCGCCGGGTTCAGCACCCGGATACCAACTTGCCCACCATTGCACACCAAGATAAGTAAACAACGCTGTTAAACTCAATTTTAAAACGCCATTATTGTTACCGGCTGTTTGTGAAGCATCGGAAGTAATGTCCGGAATAAAATCAAATAACCATTTTTGATGACTCAAACTCTGTTTTAAACCGTCAATGCCTCCAATGTGTTTAACGGCATAATAGGCCAAAGCGATACTACCGGTCATAGCCATTACAAATTGAAAACTATCGGTGACCGAAACCCCCATCAAGCCGGACATCGAAGAATATATGGCGACAAAAATCATCATCAATCCGACATAAATAAGATGTGCCGAAAGATGCAATCCTAGAAAATTAATCTCATGTAAGCCAAAAATTGTTAAATCGGGAAACATGACTTTTAATATTTTAACCATAGCCAGATTAACCCAAGCTATGACAATAGCATTCATCAAAATACCGATATAAACGGCTCTAAATCCACGTAAAAATTTGGCCGGTTTGCCTTCATAGCGGATATCTACAAATTCGGCATCGGTCAAAATGTTGGCACGACGCCACAGGCGGGCAAAAAAGAATACTGTTAAAATACCGCCAAATACCATATTCCACCACAACCAGTTACCGGCAATGCCGTTTTTTGAAACCAGTTCGGTAACTGCCAAAGGTGTATCAGCTGCAAAAGTCGTAGCAACCATACTGGTGCCGGCTATCCACCAAGGCAAAGAACGCCCGCTTAAAAAAAAGCTACCGGTATCTTTTCCGGCTTTTTTTGAAAAATAAAATGATATGGCAAAACTAAAAATGAAGTAAGTGATGATAATCAGCCAATCGAGTTGTGAAACATGCATAGTTTGAGTTTTCAGGTTAAAAAGTCAAATTTATAAATTCTTAAATAACAAAACAATTTCTTAATGGTTTATTTTCAACATTAAGAACATTAAGAGTTTTAAGACCATTAAGAGGCTTAAAAAAACAAACTTAATGATTCATAATTTCTTAATGGTTTTACACTTTTTTGCAACTATTAAACTAAAAAAAATAACTTTGCGTTTATATAAAAATAATGAGAACTACTTGGTTTGTTTTTTTAGGATTTTGGACACTTTTGACCTTTGGTCAACAGCAGCGCTATATTAATTTGCGAATCAAAAAAGTCGTTGTAAAACAACCTGTTATTTCCATTGACACGTTTAGTATTCAACCCTATTATTTGGAAGTTTTAAATAAGGATCAGCAAGTAATTCCCAAAAAATCTTACACAGTTGATTTTGTTAAAGCTCTTCTGATTTTAAAAGATTTTGACCCTTATAAAAATACAGAAATCACCATTCGCTACTTGGAATACCCCGAATATTTACGCCGCACTTATCAGCGGTATAACCCTGCCGATATCAAGCGGGACAGTCTGAAAAGCATTCGATTGTTGCCGGAGGTAACTTTTCACCCTAAACCTTTGGAGGGCTTGACAACCAAAGGTTATATCACACGTGGTATGAATGTTGGCAACCAACAAAGTCTGGTGATGCAATCCGGATTAGACCTTAAAATTGAAGGAAAATTGTCTGACAAACTCAAAATAAAAGCCGTCTTGTCCGATGACAATCTGCCGCAAGCTTATGCCGGTATTTCACAATCTTACAAAGAGTTTAATCGTATTTATATGCAACTCGAAGCGCCCAATTGGCAAGCCACAGGAGGCGACTTATTGCTTGAAGAACAGCCGGATTATTTTTTAAAATTTAAACGCAAAGCACAAGGACTCTCATTTAGTGCCGGACACGATAGCACTCATTGGCAAGTAACAGGCGGCATCATTCGTGGGCAATACGGCATCAACCGATTTAGAGGTATTGATGGCAATCAAGGACCTTATTTGTTAAAAGGCAATAAAGGCGAACTCTATATTTTTGTCATTGCCGGAAGTGAAAAAGTTTATGTGAACGGCAAATTGCTAAAACAAGGCATTGATAAAGATTATACCATTAATTATGAAACCGCCGAATTACGTTTCAATCCATCGTTTCCCATTACACAAAACCACCGGATTACGGTCGAGTTTAATTACGCTAACCAACATTATGTCCGGTATTTGAACCATAATAGCTATGCACATCAAGGCAAACAGATAGACTGGGAAGTTTTCACTTTTATCGAACAAGATGTCAAAACCCAAACTTTGCTTTACAATTTAAACCGGCAACAGGTAGAAGCCTTAAAAAATGCCGGCGACCGTCCCGATGAACTGTGGGTGACGGCTGCCGTCCCGTCTTCATATAGCGAAAACAAAATTCTGTATAAAAAAATGACTAATGGACAAACGGATTATTTTGAATATACCAACCAAAATGAACCGGATTTGTATGAAGTTAAATTTTCTTACGTGGGGCAACATCAGGGTGGATATAAGATTAAAGAAATAACGGCTATCGGAAAAATCTACGAATTTGTAGGCGCACATCAAGGCGATTACGAACCTAAAATCCGTTTAACGCCTCCGGTTGCCCGCCGGTATGCAGGTATAAACATACATTGGCACCCTAATTTAAAAACTGATTTGCAATGGCAAAGTTTATTAAACCATACCGACCGTAATTTGTTTTCATCCTTAGATGACGATGACAATCTGGGTGGGGCTTTACATCTGGATTTAAAACAACAATTGTGGCAAAAAAATAAAAAATCTTTATCAATCAAGGCGATGTATGATTTTACCCATCAAAATTTTGAAGCCTTAGATACCTATCATCCGGTGGAATTTAACAGAGAATGGCAGATAGATTCCATTTACGGTAAACAACATTTGTCTCATATAGGATTGTTATATCAAACGGGCGACAATTTTTTGTCAACCGGCTGGCGTTTTTTTAAATTACGCAAGGATTTGACAGCCCATCAAATTTATACTAATGGCAATTGGCAATACCAAAAATGGCAAACCACTGCCCAATATCGTTATACGAAACAACAAAGTGATTTTGATTTATCCGCTACTGATTTTACACATAGTTTAACTTATCATTTTCCAAAATTTGATGTGTCAGCAAAAGCGCATTATGAAGATAGAAACAGCCGGCAAGCAGATATTTTGGATAGTCTAAATTTTCGTTATGCTTATGGCGAAATACAATGGCATAAGGCAGATACCTTGAGGTCCAGTTGGCGATTATTTTACAAGCGTGAGCAAAATGACAGCGTCAGACAAAATCAATGGCAACATACGGATTTGTCTGACAATTTTGGTGGAGAATGGCAACACAAAACCGGCACGCATCATTGGCAAGTATTTCTACACTACCGGCACAAGAATAGTCAACGGGCATCGGAAATAAAAGACTATCTCAACCTTAAATTGGCTTGGGAACAACAATATTTTAGCCGGTTATTATCAACTCAGGTTTGGGTAGAAAGTTTTAACGGCAATACCTTGCGAGATGAAGTTTTATATGTAGAAACACCCCCCGGACAAGGGGTTTATCAATGGAATGATTATAATCAAAACGGAATTAAAGAAATCAATGAGTTTGAAGTAGCTGTTTTTCAAGATCAAGCCAATTATATCCGTGTGATTTTGCCTTCTAAAAATTATATCCCTACTTTAAATAATAAATATCATTTTCAATTGACCATTCAACCGGAAGTTTGGCAAAAAAAATCATTTTTAAAACATATTTACGGTGTTTTGCAATTTGAAAACCGGCACCAATCCGAACAAAATCAAAAAAAATTATTGATTTGGCAGCCGACACCGGAGCAGACCTTATCACAAAATCTGTTGTGGCAACAAGATTGGTTTTTAAACCGGTCTAAAAAACGTTATTCGTTGCATTTTACCTATCAATTTGTTAAACTAAAACAGTTGTTGGTCATTGGCGAGCAAGGGCATACACTGGAAACTTATCGTTTGCAAACCAAACATGCTTTTAGTAGTCAAATCATTTGGAAACAAAAGTTGTCACAATTGACTTCTGAAAATTTTTCTGAAAATTACCCGCAAAAAAACTATCAATTACAGACTAAAGCCCTTGAAGAAGGATTGGAATGGCAATCAAAACAAAGGAACCGGCTTTATACCTATTATAATTTTAAACAAAAAACCAATTTATCGGGTGACGAAAATCTGCAAATGCATCGTTTGGGTGTACGGTATAATTTTATCGACACTAAACAAAATATATTTAACTTTGACTTACAACTGGTTAACAATCGGATGCAAGGCAATGCTTATTCACCGGTAGCTTTTCAGATGTTGGAAGGGCTACAGAACGGTAAAAATTTGATTTTAAATACGCTTTACCAACAGCGACTCAGTTCCTATTTGCAATTGTATCTCACTTACAGTCTTCGTTTGTCGGAAAACCATAGTGCAGTGCATACGGGAGGGATTCAGTTAAAGATGGTTTTTTGATCTTCCACAACTGATCTCCTAAACATTTATATAAGAAATAAAAAAACCGCCTATTATATTGGGCGGTTTTTATTATAGTTGTTGTGTTATGTATTAGTTTTTAAGCACTTCGGCCACTTTTTTACCGATTTCCGCCGGTGATTCTACGACGTGAATACCATGCTCTTTTAAAATTTTCATTTTGGCTTGAGCCGTATCATCTTTTCCACCGACAATGGCTCCGGCATGTCCCATAGTTCGTCCTTTGGGAGCTGTTTGTCCGGCTATAAAAGCTATGACGGGCTTTTTGTTACCGGTTTCTTTAATGTATTTGGCGGCTTGTGCTTCAAGATTTCCCCCTATTTCACCAATCATAACTATGGCTTCGGTTTCAGGGTCATTCATAAACATTTCAACCGCATCTTTAGTTGTTGTACCGATAATCGGGTCACCGCCTATACCGATAGCCGTGGTAATACCCAATCCTTGTTTGGCAATTTGGTCAGCGGCTTCATAAGTTAAAGTCCCGGATTTGGAGACCAAACCGATTTTGCCTTTTTTAAAGACAAATCCGGGCATAATACCGACTTTAGCTTCACCCGGTGTAATAACGCCCGGACAGTTTGGACCTACCAAACGCACATTTTTGTCGGCTATATAATCCATCACTTTAACCATATCAGAAACCGGAATACCTTCAGTAATAGCTATGATAGTTTTAATCCCCGCTTCAGCAGCTTCTTTAATGGCATCGGCAGCAAATGCCGGCGGCACAAAAATAATGCTGACATCAGCTCCGGTTTTGTCAACAGCTTCTTTTACGGTATTAAAAACAGGTTTGCCTAGATGTTCTTGACCGCCTTTTCCGGGAGTTACACCACCAACCACATTGGTGCCGTAATCAATCATTTGTTGGGCATGAAATGTTCCTTCTCCTCCTGTAAATCCTTGAACGATAACTTTTGAATCTTTATTTATTAATACACTCATGTTTGATAATTTTTAGTTTGTAAATATGCGCATTTTTTTACAACAAAATATGGCATAATGTCATTTTTTCAATTAAAAATTTTGATTTTCAAGGTTAAAATATTTCTAACCTTAACCGGATTTTTTCTAATTTTATTCTTTAACCCGCTCTTGGTATTCACCGGTTTCCGTATTAATTTTTATTTTGTCGCCTTCATTGATAAACAGCGGCACACGGACTTTGGCACCCGATTCAACCGTTGCAGGCTTAGTGGCATTGGTCGCCGTATTACCTTTAACACCGGGTTCGGTATGGATCACTTCCATAATGACGGTTGCTGGCATTTCTAATGTTAAAGGAGTATTGTCGTCGGCTTTCATCAATATGGTGACCGTCTCACCTTCTTTTAAAAATTGGGGTGCGTCAATCATAGTTTCGGGCAATTCTATTTGTTCATAAGTTTCATCATCCATAAAATGGTAAGTATTGCCATCATTATAAAGATATTGAAATTTTCGGGTTTCGATACGGATATCATCAATTTTATGACCGGCAGAAAATGTATTATCTATAATTTTTCCGGTAGTCAAACTTTTAAGTTTGGTTCTGACAAATGCCGGACCTTTTCCGGGTTTAACATGTAAGAATTCAATAATTTTATAAATATCGTTGTTGTGTTTGATACACAAACCTTTTCTGATGTCTGATGTCGTTGCCATAATTTTATTTTTTTAATCTTGTTTATATCCTTTTATGATGCCGCGTTTAGAATCTCTGATAAATTGAATAATTTCATCTCTTTCATTAGAAAAAGGCAAATTGGTTTCAATATATTCCACCGCAGCACTATTATTTTTTATAATTTGAAAAACATAACGGTATATGTTTTGTATTTCTTGAATTTTTTCAGAAGTAAAGCCTCTTCGTTGGAGTCCTATGGAATTTACACCGACATATCTGAGCGGCTCCTTAGCAGCTTTTATGTAGGGCGGCACGTCTTTTCTGACCAAACTACCACCGGAAATCATAGCATGTTTGCCGATTTTGACAAATTGATGAACGGCAGACAAGCCACCCAAAATAGCCCAATCGCCAATTTCTACATGACCGGCTAAAGCTACATTGTTAACCAAAATGACGTGGTCACCTACTCGGCAATCATGTGCCACGTGTGCGTTTGCCATAATAAAGCAATTTTTCCCTACCACGGTTTTGCCACTGGCTTCTGTTCCACGATTCACAGTAGCGTTTTCTCTGATGGTGGTACCGTCACCAATGATAGCCAATGACTCTTCGCCTTTAAATTTTAAATCTTGCGGTTCGCCGGCTATAACACTTCCGGGAAATATTTTACAATTTTTACCTATGCGGGCGCCTTCCATAATGGTAACATTCGGACCAATCCAAGTGCCTTCCCCTATTTCGACATCTTTACTGATACTGACAAATGGTTCTATCACCACATTTTTGGCAATTTTGGCTTCCGGATGTATATATGCTAAGGGTTGATTCATAATCTTTTAATTTTCTTTATCTTTTCTAACAATTTGTGCCATCATTTCGGCCTCGGCTACCAGATGTCCATTAGCATAAGCATAAGCTTGCATATGACAAATACCCCGTCGAATAGGTGAAATGAGGTCAGCTTTAAAAATTAGTGTATCACCGGGTTTGACCTTGCGTTTAAATTTGACTTTATCCATTTTCATAAAATAGGTCAAGTAATTTTCGGGGTCGGGAACGGAACTCAATACCAAAATGCCACCGGTTTGTGCCATGGCTTCCACTTGCAAAACACCGGGCATAACCGGTGCGCCGGGAAAATGTCCAACAAAAAAAGCTTCGTTCATCGTCACGTTTTTCATGCCTATGACATGTTTATCGGATAGCTCCAAAATGCGATCTATCATTAAAAAAGGTGGCCGATGCGGCAACAATTGCATAATTTTTTCAATATCCATCAAAGGTGGTTTGTTGAGGTCTATATCAGGAACTTTATGCCGCTTTTCGTTTTTGATGATTTTTTGTAATTTTTTGGCAAAAGCCGTATTGACTTTATGTCCGGGTTTATTGGCTATCACCTTACCTTTGAGCTTAGTGCCTACCAGAGCCAAATCTCCAACCACATCTAACAACTTGTGGCGAGCGGCTTCGTTTGGCCATTGTAAATCAACATTATTTAAAATGCCATTGGGTTTGACTTCAAAATCGTCTTTTTTGAAATAATCTTTAAGCAGTTCCTTGGTTTCTTCCGAAATTTCTTTATCTACAAAAATAATTGCATTGCTCAAATCGCCTCCTTTAATAAGGCCGTTTTTTAATAACATTTCCAATTCGTGTAAGAAACTAAAAGTGCGTGCCGGTGCAATTTCTTTTTTAAAGTCTTTTAAGTCTTTTAAATAAGCATTTTGGGTTCCCAAAACTTTTGTTCCAAAATCAACCATAGCCGTGATTTCATAATGGTCAGCCGGCATAATCAAGAGTTCGCTTCCGGTTTCGGGATCAACATAAGAAATAACTTTTTTGATAACAAATTCTTCACGCTCGGCATCTTGTTCTTCAATACCTGCTTGTTCAATCATTTCTACAAAAAATTTCGCTGAACCATCTTTGATGGGAGGCTCGGCAGCATTGAGTTCTATGATGCAATTATCGATATCCATGCCGGTCAAAGCCGCCAGCACATGCTCGGTTGTATGCACCTGAACGCCATTTTTTTCAAGAACGGTGCCACGTTGGGTTTTGCTTACCAATTGGGCACTGGCTTCTATTTCCGGTTTGCCTTCCAAGTCAACCCTGACAAATTTATATCCGTAATTTTCAGGTGCCGGCTTCAAAGTCATTTTTACATTTTCTCCGGTATGTAAGCCAACCCCTTCAATAGAAACGGCTTTTTTCAGTGTTTTTTGTTTATTCATGATTCGTTTCTTTCAGTTGTTTTAAAGCTTTTTCCAGCTGTTGGATGCGATTGTATAAATCTTCTAAATTTTTAAATAAGATAGTCGATTTTTTAAAATTACGAATTGGCAATGCCGGTGTTCCAACGACAATTTCCCCATCTTTTATATGGTGAGAAATACCTGATTGAGCACCAATTTTGACATTGTCGCCTATTTTGAGATGTCCTGCAATGCCAACTTGCCCACCTATCATACAATTTTTGCCTATTTTAGTAGAACCCGATATACCGGTTAAAGCAGCAATAACAGTATTTTCACCTATTTCAACATTGTGAGCAACTTGTATAAAATTGTCCAATTTGACGCCACGCCGGATAATAGTTGACCCCATAGTTGCACGATCAATGGAAGTATTGGAGCCTATTTCTACAAAATCTTCAATTATTACATTACCAATCTGAGGCACTTTTTTAAAATCTTTGCCGTTATTAGGCACAAATCCAAAACCATCAGCACCAATTACAGAACCACTGTGTATCGTCACATTTTGTCCTATTTGCGTGTCATGGTAAATACTTACATTGGCAAAAATTAATGAATGGTCTCCGATACAGACATCATCTCCGATATATGAACCGGGAAAAATTTTGACATGATTCCCAATCTTAACATTATTACCTATATAGGTAAAGGCGCCAATATAAACATCCTGACCGATCTGGGCGGTTTCACTTATTTTACTGGGGCTTTCAATACCGGTTTTATCGTGATTTTTGTTGTAAAATTCAAGCAATTTGGAAAAGGCTTCATAAGGGTCATCAACCCTAATTAAATTAGTTTGAACCGTCTTTTCCGGTTTAAAATCTTTACGCACAATCACAGCCGAAGCTTTAGTTGTATAAATATAAGGGGTATAAACGGGATTCGCCAAGAAGCTGATGTCTCCGGATTGCGCTTCTTCTATCTTAGCTAAATTGTTTATTTCTGCTTCCGGATCTCCTTCAACAGTCCCTTGTAAAAAATTTGCGATTTGTTGGATATTGTATTTCATCGTTTGCAAAAGTATAAAAAAGATTAATTTATTACAATTTTAATAACAAAGCTTTAAGAAAAAAGGAAAATAAGGTACTAAAAAAAGAGTTACATATACTTCAACACCCTGAAAAATTTCACCTAAAAAACCAAAGAATTTAGCCGAGTTATGTTTGAAAAATGTCTTTAAACAGGTAGTATCTTCTAAAATTTGCTGATAATAAAATTTTTTGCACTTTTCTAAATTGCTCATTTTCTCAATTATATCATAATTTCGTTTAAATTTGCAATTGAACCAAAAAAAATTCTTGATGAAGAAAATAGCGATATTTTGCGGAGCCAGTATCGGTTTTAATCCGGTTTATGCCAAAGCCGCTCATGATTTGGGTGTGTTTCTTGCCCGTCAAGGCATCGAAATTATTTTCGGCGGTGGTAAATTCGGGATGATGGGTGCCATAGCCGATGCCGCCTTAAAAGAAGGGGGAAAAGTCAGAGGGGTGATTCCCGATTTTTTAAAACTCGAAGAAATAGAACATACCGGTGTGCATGAGATGATTACAAGCCAAAATATGTCCGATAGAAAAATGACTATCAGCAAAATTGTGGATGCATATATGGCATTACCCGGCGGATTCGGCACCTTGGACGAACTTATGGAAGTCTTGACCTTAGGACAATTACAAATAGAATACAAACCTATTGGCATATTAAATACCAATGGATTTTTTAACCCGCTTATAACCCAATTTGACTTAATGGTCAAAGAAGGGTTTTTAAAACCCGAAAACCGGGCTATGGTTTTAGAAAGTGACAACATTGAAAAGCTCTTTGAAATGATGCAAAATTACCAACCGCCCAAAGTGTCTAAAATAGTGCAAACAGTGGCTTCCAAATGACAAATATCTTGATAAATAAATTAGATAAACCATTGGTAATGGGCATCTTAAACCTGACGCCCGATTCCTTTTTTGATGGCAATCGTTACAATACGGAAGCTGCCGCACTCGACAGAGTGTCACAAATGCTTGAAGAGGGCGCAGATATTATTGACTTGGGCGCTTTTTCATCACGTCCCGGAGCAACATTGGTTTCTTATGATGAAGAACGCCGGCGTTTAATGCCCGTTTTAAAAGCGGTTAAAAAACATTTTCCAAATGTAAAAATATCAATAGACACTTACCGGCATCAAATTGCAGAAGAAGTCGTCGATGAAGGCGCAGAAATCATCAACGATATTTCCGGTGGCAATTTAGATAAGCAAATGTTTCCAACTATTGCCCGTTTGCAAGTTCCTTATGTGATGATGCACATGAAAGGCACGCCTGAAACCATGCAAAATCAAACCGGTTATACTGATGTGGTAAGTGACATCAAAGCTTTTCTTAAATCAAAAATCAAACAATTAAACGCACTGGGTTTTGATAAGATTATTTTAGATCCGGGGTTTGGCTTTGGTAAAACATTGGAACAAAATTACGAAATCTTGAACCGGCTCAATGAGTTTCACGATTTAAATTATCCGGTTCTAGTAGGGATGTCTCGCAAATCAATGTTATATAAATTGCTGAATATCACGCCAGATGATGCCTTAAATGCCTCGACAGTGGTTCATACCATAGCCTTATTAAAAGGTGTTAAAATTTTAAGAGTGCATGATGTTAAAGAAGCCGTTGAAACCATAAAGATAGTTGAAAAAACAAAATATGCTAAATAATATTAAAGTGCAAATGAAACCGACATGATTAAAATAATTATTAAGCATACAAAGCCTGCCCCGACTTTTGACGAGGGAAATGGTTATAATTCGTTGCATATTAATAAGATACAAAATATGAATAGATGCAATGAATAAAAACCATAAGAGACATAAAAGAACATAAAAGCAAAAAATTTAATAACCTTATGGTTTAAAAAAAATCCTCAATTCCTCAAATCGAAAGCAGTATTAAAGTATGAAGTAAGTAAGAATCATCAAAGAACAAAGCATATTATAAAATACAATAAATCCTCATTTCCTCAATTTATAAGACGAAATATCCATGATTGATTTTAAAACACAAAGCCTGTATCGATTTTGTCGATGGAAATGATTACTTTAATCATCAAAGCTTATCCCGACGGCTGTCGGGAACCATAATGTTAAAATAAAAATAAACAAATGAAAAAATTATTCTACATTATCTTATTAAGTCTTACGCTGATACAATGTCAAAAAAAAGAGGACTATCAAATTGACGAACAACATCTCGAAATCAACGATTTTGTTTGGAAAGGCATGAATGCTTTGTATTTATGGAAAAACAAGGTGCCGGATTTGTCCGACACAAAGTTTCAAAACCAAGATGACCTTAACCGTTTTTTACAAGAATATTCAAACCCCGCCGACTTGTTTGAACATTTGATTTACCGACGAAATGATGTTGACCGTTGGTCATGGATAGTTGACGATTACGAAGCCTTATTAAAAATGTTTCAAGGTGTTAGAAAAACCACCGGAATGCGTATTGGTCTGGTTTACGAACCCGGCAGCACAACCCGCATTTTTGCTTATGTCAAATATGTAATCCCCGGTTCGGATGCCGCCCAAAAAGGGATTCAACGCGGTGATTTGTTTCATAAAATTGCCGGACAAATCATGACTATTGACAATTACCAAGAACTTTTAAGCCAAGACCAATTAGATATTGAGTGGGCTACATGGGACGGCAATCAATTGGTTGACACCGGCAACACGACTTTGCTTCAAAAAACAGTAGTCAGTGAAAACCCCATCTACTTCAAAAATGTTTACAATATCGGCTCGCATAAAGTAGGTTATTTGATATACAACGGCTTTATGTCCAATTACGATCAGCGTCTCAATGAAACATTTGCTTATTTTCAATCGGAAAACATCGATAAACTCATTATTGACTTACGTTATAATCCGGGCGGAAGTGTGCAAACCATGACTTATCTTGCCGGTATGATAACGGGACAATTTACCGGACAAACATTTTTAAAATACCATTGGCATCCTGCCATGCAACAATGGATGCAACAATACAAACCTAATCAATTAAGTCGCCCCTTTGTTGACCACATGCAAACCGGCGAACCACTCCATCATTTGTTGATGAACGATGTTATCTTTATAGCGACTAAAAGCAGTGCTTCGGCAAGCGAATCTTTAATAAATTGTTTACGTCCATATATTAACGTAACGCATATCGGAACGGCAACCCACGGAAAATATACTGCTTCAATTACCATGTTTGATTCGCCTGATTTTTCGGGTTACAACGTCAATAAATCTCATAAATGGGCTTTGCAACCCATTGTATTGAAAGTTAGCAATGTGCAAAACGAAAG
>JALVEJ010000069.1 GCA_027031025.1 Flavobacteriales bacterium
TTGTCAACGGCTTACCCCCTGATATTTATCAACCGGAAGATTATTTTAATCTGGGGGTTTTGGGTGATGTCAATGAAAACCTTTTACGAACCGCCCTAGACTATATCAATAGCGGCAGTTCTACGCGTACCCATCAAACGGGTCATTTTTTTAATGAAATTTATTATAAAGAAACCCCGTTATCAGACGAAATGTATTTGCAATCCGGCATTTTACAAAATCTTTTAAAAAAATGAAATCGAAAAAAGACAAGAAAGATTGTGTCAATAAATGATTATGCTATATGCGTCATTTTTTAATACATAGAAATTTTCGATTAGAAGGTCAATCTTTTGCATCAACTTCGGATTTGATTGACTATGTCAGAACAATATTTCCTGAGCATTATGCATTTTTATCAGAATTGTTTAATGATAAAGGATTTATTACAGCCAAAACTTCCGGTTCTACCGGAACACCTAAAATCATTAAAATCGAAAAAAAATATTTATCAAATTCGGCTCAAAAAACCATTGATTTTTTCAACTTGAAGCCTCAAACCAAAGCTTTACTTAACCTTTCTTCTGATTTTATTGCGGGCAAATTAATGTGGATAAGAGCGCTATCCGGAGGTTGGCATCTGGATATTTGCGCCCCCGACCATAAAAGTATTGCACAAAAATTAGAAAATAAATCATACGATTTTGGCGCTATGGTGCCTTTGCAAGTTGCTCAAAATCTACCCCTAATTCATAAAATTAAACAACTCATTATTGGCGGTGGACAGACCCCGGAAAGTCTTAAAACACAACTCAAAAATTTATCTAATCATATTTATGCCACTTACGGTATGACCGAAACATTGACCCATATAGCCGTTATGCCGCTTAATGACCGAGCCAAACAAAAATTCATCAAAGAAAATCATCCAATTGATGCTTATTCTATTCTTAACGGGATAAAAATTTCAACCGATGAAAGACATTGTTTAATCATTGAAGCGCCTGATATTTTTAAAGGTATTGTAAAGACAAATGATGTTGTAGCATTAATCGACTCCAAACATTTTCGCTGGTTAGGGCGCTACGACAATATTATCAACAGCGGCGGTATCAAACTAATTCCGGAACAAATTGAGAATACCTTAAAAAACATATTGGACTTTGAGTTTTTCATAGCCGGCTTACCCGACGACAAACTAGGACAAAAAGTCGTTATGGTAATAGAATCGGACTACATACCTGATGATTTGCAAGAAAAAATGAAGAAACTATTATCAAAATATGAAACCCCTAAAAAGATTTATGCCATCCAAACATTTGAACGCACATCAACCGGTAAAATACAACGACAAAAAACTTTGTCAAAACTGACATTTTAATCATAATCAAAACAAATGCAAGTAAATGATACACAAATTTTACTTGCATTTGTCTCAAATAAAAGAATTAAGCTTGTTTTTCCGCTTTGTTTTTCTTTTTGGGGCGTGGTCTGGTTTTACCATAAGTACCACGAAAAATTTTTCCCCTTCTGGTTTTGATATCACCTTTACCCATAGTTAACATTTTTTTTAAATTGTTACTACAAAGTTATAATTTTTCCGGCAATTTAAAAAGTTAAAAAATAAAAAATAAGACTTATTTATAATTAATTTAAAACTAATAAAATAATTCTATCTTAAAAAAATAAAAATATTTCAATAATGTTATATTTTTGCATTCAAATTTTAAAAGTAACAAAATGACAAAAGCAGAAGCATTAGAACAAATAAGAAAAGCCAAGCTCGGACATAAAAAATGGATATCTTATGCCAAAGCCATGCATATGGGTATTGGTGTTGACAAAGATGCTGTTCCTATGATGGAAACGGATTGTAACTTTGGAAAATGGTACTACGGCGAAGGGCAAGTTTTTTCAGATATGGAGTCATTTCAAGCCATTGAAGCCCCTCATAGTTTATTGCATCAAACTTATATGAAACTTTATAAAGCTCGTAGAAAACCGGTTAAATCGGGATTGTTTGTTTCAAAATCGAAGGCACAAAATGAGAAACAAGCTAATTTAGATAACATCATGAATCAATTATTGCAAGTATCCCAAATTTTGATGGATAATTTGCAAGAATTTGAAAACGATATCAAAAATATGAATGAGTTTGAATTCAGTAAACTGATTTAGTTGTTTTTACCACTTTTTAATTATAATAAAACCGGCTTTATTTGCCGGTTTTTTTTATAATTATTGATTGAATTTTAACAACTTAAATTTATCATAATCACGGATATAATCCGATTCTGCAAATTTATCTGAGTTTAAAACCAGACAAACACTGCCTTGTGAAAAATCCATAAGTTCACGCCAAATACCGGTTGGAATTAACAAACCTTGATCGGGGCGGTTAAGCATCACGTTTTTCTTTTGTTGTCCGTCGTCTAAAATCACTTGAAAACTACCACTGATGGCAATTAAAAATTCCATTTGTTCCTTGTGTGCATGTCCGCCTCTGTAGGCACCGGCAGGCACATCAAATAAATAATAAACGCGTTGTATTTTAAAAGGTAAGATCCCATTTTCGACCACCGCTAAATTACCACGATGATCCTTTATTTTAGGTATTTCTACTAATCGGCAATGATGAATCCGGTTATCTGTAAAATGCAATTGTAAAGTGTTAGGTTTATTCATAACGTAAAGCTTGAATCGGGTCTAATTTTGAAGCTTTAAAAGCCGGATAAAGTCCCGAAATTATCGCTACGACAAATATAACAAAAAAAGCGACACTAATAGCATTCCAAGGCATGCTAAAAGGGATATGCATCAATCTGGACACCCCGAAACCTATCAGAATACCAAAAATAATCCCCACAACACCGCCTAAAAAGGTAATGGTCAAAGTCTCGATAAAAAATTGTAACATAATTAAAATTCTATTGGCTCCCAAAGCTTTACGAACGCCAATTTCTCGGGTGCGCTCGGTAACCGAAACCAGCATAATATTCATCAATGCGATAGACGAACCCAATATGGTTATCAATCCGATGATAAAAGCAAACATGGTCAAACTTTGACTGACTTTTTTAAGTTCGGCAGCCAGTTTATCGCTTCTGTTTACACCAAAATTATTAGGTTGAACCGGCTTGAGTTTTCTGATATTCCGCATGACGGCAATAGCTTTTGACACCAAAATATCATATTTATTTTTATCGGTAACGGCAACATTGATAGTGTAATTTGGTTGTATTTTAGCAAACATACTCCGGGCTAAATTAAAGGGAATTAATATCCGGTTATTTTCGCTTCCGCCAAAAGTGGCTTGTTTGTTTTTCAAAACCCCGATGATTTTAAACCGGTTACCATTAATAATAATTTCTTTTTGGAGCGGTGTCGTTTTTTTAAACAATTCTTTTACCAAATCGGTGCCGATAATTGCAAAATGATGGTTGTCTTCGATATCATTTTCTGTAAAAGCTCTTCCCTCATTTATTTCAAAAGCATTAACCGGTAGAAAATTTGCATCGACACCTACAATAGTATATTTTGGGTCTGATTTTTTTGTGTCCGTTTTGACTTCCGTATTGCGGGCGGCAACAAAAGATAAAGCTACAATGGCATCGGGTTCTTTAAAACGTTTTTTAAACTCAACCGCTTGGCGATAACTGATTTTCGGATTGATTTTTTTCCGTCCGCGCGGATGTCGCCGACCTTGTAAAAAGTTGTTTTCATAACGTCTGAAACTGAATTTGTTAGAACCCAAACTTTGCAAACCGGAAGAAAAATTATTGTCAATGCCTTTAACTACGGTCAAGGTGCCGACCAAAGCCATGATGCCGAAGGCGATAATCAATAAAGTAATCAACGCCCTTATTTTTTGACTTTTAATTGACGCAAAAGCCATACGTATATTTTCAAAAATGATTTTAATCATAATAACCGGTTTGAATGCCTTAAATTTATAATAAAATACGATTCAAATCGTTTCTTATTACAAAATAATTTTATAATTTTACCAAAAACAAAAAAATTAGCGGCTTATGAAAAGATTAATTGTGTTAGGAATCGTAATGAGTTTATTTTTAACCTCTTGTGTCAGCAAGAAAAAATATGAAATGCTCAAAAAAGGTAAAGCGGAGACCGAACAATATCTGCGCGAATACAAAGATAAGTATTACAAATGCACCAGTGAAAAAGAAAATTTGAATACACGGATTCAGGCCTTACAAGATAATAACAAAACCTTGCAAGATGCCTTGGACAGATGTGTCAATTTAAACCAACAAGGTAATGTCAATATCAGCAAATTGTTGGACGAAATCAACAAGTCAAACAAATATATCAGAATGTTGATTATCGAAAACAAAAAGAAAGACTCTTTAAATAAGGTGTTGAGTAGCCGCATTACCCGTTCTTTGAAAAATGTCGATACCAAAGATTTGGATGTTAAAGTTAAAAAAGGCGTGGTATTTATTTCTTTGTCTGATAAAATGATGTTCAAATCCGGCAAAACCGAAATCAGTCAAAAAGCTGATAGTGTGTTGTTTAAACTGGCTAAAATCATCAATGATTATAAAGACTACGAAGTTTTGATAGAAGGACACACTGATAATGTGCCTATTCATACCAAATGCATCAAAGACAATTGGGATTTGAGTGCGCTGAGAGCTACTGCTATTGCGCGTAAGTTGCAAAATGATTTTGGCGTTGATCCTGCACGTTTGACAGCAGGCGGTCATGGCGAGTGGCGTCCAAAAGCTTCTAACGACACGCCGGAAGGCCGTAGCGAAAACCGACGTACCGAGGTTATTTTAATGCCTAAATTAGATCAGTTTAACAAATTGATGGAACAAGGGACCAATAATCAAGGAAATTAACCAAACGCTATACAATCATAAAAAGCGGCAAATTGATGCCGCTTTTTTTTAAGGTTTTAAACTTATTTTATATTCCGGATGAACTTGAAACCGCCAAGGTATATCCGCCCATTCTTTGGCATAATCTATGCCTATTCTTTTACCGGAAATTATTTGTTTTTTGGGTATTGTAATCTGTTCGTCAACTACCCAAAGTCCGGTATCGGGATGCAATGTTAAAGCATTAAGACTTTTATCAATATGTAAATGTTTGGTTAATTTGCCGGGACCATCGGTTTTTATATTGAGATTTTGAAATGTTTGTCCGTTTTCACTGACTTGTAAATTGGAAATGCCTCTAATCAATACGGCTGCCGGAAAATCTTTGGGCATGGTCACAAAATTGAGCATATAATACATGCCGTAAATCAAGTATACATAAATATGTCCGGGCGCATCATACATCACACCGGTTCTGTTCGTTTTACCTTTACTGCAATGACATGCCAAATCGGTTTCACCATGATAAGCTTCCGTTTCGGTTATAATACCTCGATAAACTTGTTGTCCTATTTGACGATAAAGCACTTTGCCTAATAAATCTTTGGCAACTTCTATGGTATCTCTTGCAAAAAAATCAGGTTTAAGAGTTCTCGAAAATTTTCCCATTTTTAAACTTTTGCGATAAAAATAACAGCTATAATACCAATAAGCATCCAAAATTTATACAATTTGGTAAGCCATTCATACTGTTTTTTGTACAACAGCCAGAAACTTACTATCACAAATATTATACTTAGCAACAACAAAATACCATAGCTATGGCTATTGAATGTTGTCTTAAAATAGCACATCAAAACAAGCATTCCAACCGATAATAACCCTAATAAAACACGACTAAAGTCTTCATTAATCACCGGTAGTGTTTGATAACCGGCTTGACGGTCAAAAGGCATGTCTTCCAAATCCTTAGCAAGTTCGCGTAACAAAGTTAATGCAAATGACATCGTTAATAAAAAAATGAAAATATTTGGCGCAATATGAATATCTTTGCTAAAAAATAAAGGGATATAAATAGCTAGTGCCGTTAAAAAAGCAATGATTATATTTCCGGCTAATGCTATCTTTTTTAAATAATAATTGTAGAAACTCAATAACACCGGAACACTTACAACTACATATAACAAGTTGGGCTTAAAACTCATATAAAATCCGGTAAAAGCAAACAAAAATGCCAAAACCAAAAAAATCAGCATCCAAATCAAATATATAGTTTGATTAAAAGGCACAAATTCTTTTTTATGACGGTCAACTTGATAGTCAGTCAAATTATTTTGAATATTACCGAAAATTCCGAAAAAAGTCATGGCAAACACCAGAAAAAACCAACCATCCGTCCAATTAAAATCTTTTTTGATTATAACAAAATACAGGGTAAATTGTAGAAATAAATAGATCAGAACATTTTTCCAACGGATAATTTTCAGAAAATTAATTAGCGGCTGTATCATTATCAATAAAATTAAAAGACCAATTACCTTGCACCCTTAACACTTGCTCAATAATATCTCGAACACAGGTTTTGCCACCCTTTTTGTGTGAAATATAATCGACCATGTGAAGAACTTCCGGAACGGCATCGCGTGGCGCAGCAGACAACCCAACCCTTTGCAACAAAGGAATATCGGGGATATCATCACCCATATATAAAACTTCTAAAGGCGATAAATGGTGTTTAGAAATATAGGCTTCAAAAACGGGCAATTTGTTTTCCACTTCAATAAAAACATCTTGAATACCCAGATAAGACAATCTTGTAATTACATTTTTGTCTCTTGCGCCCGATATTATAGCCACTCTGTAACCTTTTTTTAAAGCTGTTTTAATGGCAAAACCGTCTTTGGTATGCATGCTGCGCATCAATTCTCCAGTGTTGGTAATATGCACTCTGCCGTCGGTCAAAACACCGTCAATATCAAATATAAAAGTGGTAATATGATTGAGTTTTTTCTTATAAGAATTTTCAAGGTTATTTTTCATAGAGTTTTATTTATTGGCAAGGCAAGTTACAAAATTTTGATTTTATTAAGAAAGATATATCTTTTACTTTCAAAAATAGTTTATTCTTACTGTTAAAAATCATTTGCTCATATCAAAAAAAGGCTTTAATTTAGGCTTCGAAATATAGAAATCATGATAGGACAAATTATTTTTATTTTATTATTATCAGCCGGTGTTGGCTATTTTGTTGTTAATATAAAAAAAGCCGTTAGAAATATCAAACTAGGCAAGCCGTCACATCGTGATGACCGTAAGGACGAACGCCTCAAAAACATGATTCTTAAAGCTTTTGGACAACAAAAAATGTTTAAACGTCCTATTCCCGCCTTACTTCACTTGGCGGTTTACCTTGGTTTTATCATTATCAATATTGAAGTGCTCGAAATCGTGATTGACGGTATCTTCGGCACCCATCGTGTGTTTGCACCATTGGGCAGTTTTTACAACTTTTTGATTGGCAGTTTCGAGTTTTTGGCTATTTTGGTAATTGTGGCCGTGATAATCTTTTGGATTAGAAGAAATGTTTTGAAATTGTTACGATTTAACCAAGCCGAAATGAAAGGTTGGCCTAAAAAAGATGCCAATCTTATTTTATATTTTGAAATGGTACTGATGTCGGCTTTTTTAACCATGAATGCCGCTGATTATAAATTACAGTTGCTCAAATACGGACATTATTATTTTAAAGAAGGTATAGCAGGAAGTTTTCCCATAAGTCATTATTTACTCAATATTTTACCGGACAACCCGCAAACTTTGGTTATGATTGAGCGTGGCGCTTGGTGGTTTCATATTATTGGAATTTTAGTTTTTTTAAACTATCTGTATTTTTCAAAACATTTACATATATTATTAGCTTTCCCAAATACGTATTATGCCAAATTGCCGCCATTAGCCAAAATTGAAAATTTGGAAAGTGTCAAAAAAGAAGTCGCATTGATGATGGACCCCAATGCCGACCCTTATGCTGCTCCTGCCGATGATGCTGAAGAACCCGAACGCTTTGGTGCCAAAGATGTGTTTGATTTGCAATGGATTTACTTGCTCAATGCCTATACATGCACCGAATGTGGACGCTGCACCGATGTCTGTCCGGCAAACCAAACCGGTAAAAAATTGTCGCCCCGAAAAATTATGATGGATGTGCGTGACCGCTTGGAAGAAGTCGGAAAAAATATTGACAAAAATGGCGAATTTATGGATGATGGCAAATCCTTATTGGATTATATCAGCAAAGAAGAATTATGGGCTTGCACCACTTGTAATGCTTGCGTTGAGGAATGTCCGGTTGAAAACGACCCGATGGATATTATCATCTCAATCAGACAATATTTGGTGATGGAAGAATCGGCTGCCCCCAGCGAACTCAATATGATGTTTACCAATATCGAAAACAATGGCGCTCCTTGGCAATACAGCCAAATGGACCGGTTAAATTGGGCTGATGAAGATTAATAAATGGTAATAAAAAAACAAAAAACTGCTGATGGTTCAGCAGTTTTTTGTTTTTTAGCAAAAGTTTACTTATCAAAAATCACCCCATATTCTTTGGCAATTCGCTTAGCTTCAGGTGCCCATTTCCGCAAATTACTCATACGACGCTCATGAGACGGGTGTGTGCTGAGAATTTCAGGCGGTTGTTGCCCCCCCAGTTTACTCATTTTAACCCAAACTTCTGCTGCCGCATCCGGATTATAACCGGCTATTGCCATAAGAATTTGTCCTATTTTATCGGCTTCTGCTTCATGTTTACGGCTAAAAGGCAGCATAACGCCCAACTGTGAACCGTAACCGTAAATTGCCATCCATTTTTTTTGATCTTCGGGTTTAGATTTGCTGGTTGCTAACATGGTTAAAACTGCACCTAGTTGTTGTCCGTAAGCCATACTCATACGCTCGGCGCCGTGATTGGCCAAGGCATGAGCTATTTCATGCCCCATTACCGCGGCTATTTCGGCATCGGTTGTGGTTACTTTGAGCAAGCCTGTGTAATAAACAATCTTACCTCCGGGCATACAAAAAGCATTCATTTGCGGATCATCTACCAAATTTACTTCCCATTGATAACCCTTCAAATCTTGTTCCCAACCATTGCGCTTATAATATTTTTCAACAGCTTTAATCAATCTGTTACCGATGCGTTTTATACGTTCCGATTGAGTTTTATCTTGTGATATTTTATGTTCTTTTAAAAAACCGTTATACTGCGCAAATGATGCCGGAAAAATTTGGGAATTTGGCACCATATTAAACTGTTTTCTTCCGGTCATCTTAACTGTAGAACAAGACAAAATGCCGGCTAAAACAAATAATACAAATACAATTTCTTTAATTTTTTTCATTTTTTTCAATATTTTAAGAAAGTTACACAAAAGTATAAAATTAAGAATAAATTACCAATCTTTTTTTGACGGCATCGGAAATAATTTTCACACCTTTTTCAATATCTTTTTTATCCATATTAGAAAATGCCAATCTGATATAATTATTACGCATGGCTTCCGGATCAAAAGTTTTACCGGTGACAAATACCGCGCCTTTTTCGACACTTTTTTTTAAAATATCGGTAGCATCTAAATTTTCGGGCAAATGCAACCAAAAATAAAAGCCACCTTCGGGTTCTGTCCAAGTGATTTCGGCAGGCATATATTTTGTCAAGGCTTGTTGCATCATGTGTTTGCGTTCGGCATATGCTTTTCTGATTTTGTTCAAATATTGTTCCAGATATCCTCTTTTCATAAATTCATTGGCAATGACTTGTGTAAAATTAGGACTACAAGCATCAATTCCTTGCTTAATAATTTGGGCTTTTTCATAAATTTCAGGCGGTGCCAACATCCAACCCAAGCGGAATCCCGGACCTAAAATTTTTGAAAATGAGCCTGTGTAAACCATTGGAACACCTTGACGATTCATCGCCATAACAGGTCTTGTTAACTGACGGGCTTTTTCTGAAAAATACAATTCGTTGTAGGCATCATCTTCCAACAACAAAATATTTTTATCTTTGAGCAATTCCAATAATTTAAGGCGTTTTTCTTTACTGTAAATAGTACCGGCAGGATTATGAAAGTTAGGAATAATGTAGAGCAATTTAGGCTGTTCGGTTTCTAATATCTGTTCTAATATTTCCAAATTTATACCATCCGGTTGCAACGGAATACCTTTAATTTTAGCTTGAAAAGCTTTGAAAACGGCAATGCCGCCAATAAAACTCGGATTTTCGGTCAAAACCAAATCGCCCGGATCAATAAATTCCATACCCAAAATATTGATAGCTTGCAAGGAACCGGTGGTAATCATCAACCGATGAGTATCTACCGGTAAGCCTTTGTTTTTTAGGTATCGTTTTAAAGTTTCCAAAAGCGGCGGATAACCGGATGTGGGTCCGTACTGAAAGGCTACTTTTTTGATTTTTGGAGGCAACTTTAAGATAATATCATCAACTTCCGCTATCGGAAACAAATCATTGTTAGGCATACCGCCAGCAAATGATATAATGTCGGGCCGC
>JALVEJ010000070.1 GCA_027031025.1 Flavobacteriales bacterium
TTCCGAAGTTACCGGTAGTAATTTAACCGATACCGGAATGGCTGTTTACAGTGGCACTTGTGGGAATTTAACTGAAATTGATTGTGATGATGATGGCGGTGCAAGTACTTTCTCAAAAATAGAATTAACCGGTCAAAATGTTGGTGATGTATTGTATGTCAGAGTTTGGGAATACGGAAATGATACGTTCGGTGAATTTAATATCTGTGCTTGGGATCCTAACCCTCAAGCTATTTCTGAAAATCAAATTGCCGGCTTCAAATTCTATCCTAACCCGGTTAATCATACTTTAAACTTGTCTGCAAAAGACAATATAGAAGAAGTTAGTATCTCAAATGTTATGGGACAAGAAGTCTTGCATTTGACACCAAATGCAACCGAAACCAAAGTTGATATGAGCCAATTACAAAATGGCATTTATTTTGTAAAAGCTCAAGTAAATGGCGAATTAACCGCTTTCAAAATTGTGAAAAAATAAGCCAAAATTGAGCTTCCTTAAATTCTAAAAAGTCGCCCTTTTAATGAGGGGCGGCTTTTTTTTAATAGTGCATTTTTTAAGCATCTAAAACAATCAGCTTAGGCTCTGTATAATCCATCATGGCATACCAAGCGCCTTCACGTCCCATTCCGGAATCTTTAATCCCGCCATATGGCATACCATCTATTCTAAACCCCGGAATATCATTGATAATGACACTGCCTACCTCTAAATGATTTTGAGCGAATAAAATATGATTTATCCGGTTAGAAAACACTCCGGCTTGTAAACCATATCGCGTATTATTTGCAGCGCTTACCGCTTGTTTAAAATCTTTGACTTTTTCTACTAAAACTACCGGAGCAAAAACTTCTTCCGACCAAACTTTCATATCCGGTTGGGTATCTGTTAATACGGTTGGGGCGTAAATATTTGCTGCTTCATTGAGTATCTTACCGCCGTGTAAAATTTTTGCCCCTTGTTTTACGGCCTCTTTGACCCATTGGTCAATGCGAAGTAAATCCTTGTGTGAAATCATACTGCTGTTTACCACTTCTAGGTCAAACATGTCACCGGATTTTATTTTTGAGGTTTCTTCCAAAAAACGTGTTATAAATTCATCAAAAACATTTTCAACAACATAAATCCGTTGAGTGGATATGCAAATTTGCCCGGCATTTAAAAAACTACCGTAAGACAATTTTTTGGCAGCTCTTTTCAGGTCAGCCGATTCGTCAATTATAGCGGCTGCATTGCCCCCCATTTCCAATAAAACTTTCTTTTTGCCTGCTAAGCTCTTTAGCTTCCAACCTATTTTATCGCTTCCGGTAAATGACAAAATTTTAAGCCGGTCATCTTCTACCATTTTTTGAGATAATTCATTGGTTGTATAAAGCACATTGACAGCTCCGGAAGGCAAATCTGTTTGTGCCAGAAGTTCTGCAAATAGTAAAAGTGTAACCGGTGCTTGCGGTGCGGGTTTTAAAATGATGGGCGCCCCCACTCCAATGGCAGGTATGAGCTTATGTAAAGCCAAGTTTAATGGAAAATTAAAAGGCGTGATACCCAATACAGGACCGGTCGGAAAGCGTAAAGTAAAAGCGGTTTTGCCTTTTCCGTTTAAATAATCCATAGGCACTTGTCTGCCTGTAAATTCTAATACGGCTCTAATACCTGTTTGTAAATTATCCAAGGCTCTATTAACTTCACTTTGGGCATAACTAATAGGTTTACCGGATTCTGCAGCAATAATTTTACTAAATTTGTCTGCCTGATGACTTAACAAATCATAAATTTGTTTTAATATCCCGGCTTTTTTTTCAGCCGAAAATCGTTTAAAAATATTAAAACTTTCTGCTGATGATTTTACCGCCAATTCCACTTGTTCTGATGTTGCAACGGGAACCTCTGCTAACAATTCACCGGTATATTTTTGATATACATTGAGTTTGTCATTAGCGTCAAGAAATTGACCATTGATATAGTTTTGAAGCATAATGATTTGGGTATTTCATAATTGATTTTGTATCTATGCTAAAACATATAGAGTAATTATCACTTAGCTATTAATGCTTCTATGTTATTTTGTGGAGGAAAATTATATACGATTTAAGCGCAAATAAGCATATCAATTTTTATTAATTATATCACCTCTATTAAATCTGTGTTTTTGACTTAAAAAGTTATGATTAACGCTTTAGTTTTTTATTCCAAAAAAAGGATTACGCAATACTTTGTATAACTATATTTTGTTTTTAAGTAGTCGGCAAATTCAACAATTTATTTGTGTTTTTCCCAATATTGTGGTTTGGTATGTGTGTGTGTTTGATCCCAATATTGATGCGTTACCGCCTTTCCATCCTTGGTAAAGAGTTTGCGTTCGTAAACCCATATAGTCGGATTAAAAACCATATCGGTTACACCGACATCATACAAGGTCGGATCATCTTCGTTTTTTTTCTTTTTTTCGGCTACCAAAACTTCAAAGCCGTTGTGTTCTAACAAATCTTTTAAAAATTCCATTCTTTCGGCAGTCGCTCCTTTTTCTACAAAAGTTACACGAGTACCGTTTATGTCTCCAAATTGATGTTTTCCTGCTAATGCCATTTTCTATTGTTTATCTGGTTATGTGTTTATCTGGTTATTTGATGATATTGGTTAACCGGTTATTAACGGTTGGATTGTCATTTCGAACGCAACAAAAATTTTAATTTTCATTGTACATCAGACGCACTACCGTGCGTCTCTACTAAAAAATATTACTAATCCCTGAGATAAACTCAAACACACCACTATACAAGCCTAATACCAACAAACCGATCATGGTGATGATAAATGCCAATCGACTGTAATTGTCGCTTTTAAAAAATGGTATCGGGTGGTCGCTGACGCGTAAAAATGCGGCTCTTACCGGTAATAAATAATAGTATAAGGACACTGTAACGTTTAACACAGCGATAAAAATCAACACATAATAACCCTTGCTTGCCGCTGCGGCATACAAGAAAAATTTGGCAAAGAAACCGGCTACCGGCGGAATACCTGCCAAAGAGAATAAGGCAATCATCAATACCAAACTCAATTTCGGATTGGTACGATACAACCCGTTGTAATCATCTATGTTTTCTTTACCGGTTTTCAGTGAAATCACATGCACCACACCAAATGCCGCCACGTTTGAAAAGATGTAAATCAACAAGAAATAAATGATAGCTTTAACCCCTAATTCATTGTTAGACAACATCGCCAACAAGATAAATCCGGCTTGTGCGATAGATGAAAAAGCCAAGAAACGCTTCATATTTTGTTGACGCAAAGCGAATAAGTTACCGACGACCATGGTTAAAATTGCCGTGCCGTACATAATCCAGTTCCATTCTTTTTGAAATGCCGTAAAGGTTACAAACAACAAGGTCATCAAGACATAAACCGCTCCGCCTTTGGAAATTACAGATAAATAATTGGAAATAACCGTTGGCGCGCCTTCGTAAACATCGGCAGCCCAGAAATGGAACGGCACTAATGATATTTTAAAGCCAATACCTATAAAAATCATAATCAACCCGATGATTTCCAATAAAGGTAAATGCAAGGCTTCTTTAATTACTTCAAAATTGATGCTGCCTGCCGTCGCATAAACCAACGACACCCCAAACAACAAAATAGCTGATGAAATAGATGCCAATAAGATATATTTGACCCCGGCTTCAACCGAACGGTGATTCCAAAATTCGAATGCCGTTAAGGCGATAATCGGCATGGTTGATAATTCCAATCCGAGATAGAACATCAAGAAATCGCCGGCTGACATCATAAAATTCAGTCCGAGTAAGGATGAAAAAATCAAGATGAAAAATTCCGCTGTAAAATCATAGGGTAATAATTTTTCTTTCAACCAATTGACTGATTGCAATAAAATGATAAATACCCCGAACGCCAAAATGGCTTTGAAATAATGCACCAAAGGGTAGGTTTTATACGAACCACCGAACAATTCACCGGTATCATTGGGTAAAAATGCCCAAATGGTATAAGCGCCAAATAAAACCAATGCCAGTTGGATGATATATTTTTTATTTTTTGCGGACAAAAGGACTTCAGCTATCAACAGCAACATTATTACCGCTGTTAAAAACCACTCATCTCTCATTAACATTAAGCTATCTAAATTCATAAACGTATATTTTTCTGATGAACCCGTAGTTCAAATCAATCGTTATTTAATTAAAGGTTGAATAAAATTATTGACACTGTCTT
>JALVEJ010000071.1 GCA_027031025.1 Flavobacteriales bacterium
GGACTCTCATTTCGTGAATATCTCGATCTGTTTCATAATTACAAAGTTAATGTCTATTCGTTAGAGCAGATAATTAAAAATGAAGTAAAACTACAAAACATAAAACATCCGCTACCGTTATTTAAAGATTATTTAAAACGCGGCTACTATCCTTTCGGAATAGAACAAGAATTTAATTTACGTTTGGGGCAAGTTATCGTACAAACTTTGGAAACCGATATTCCACAGTATGCCAATTTGAATGTCGGGACAAGTCGCAAACTCAAACGTTTACTTGCTATTATTGCCGAGAGTGTACCTTTTAAACCGAATTTTTCAAAATTGGCGGAAATTTTAAAAATTAGCAGAAATTCTTTAGACGATTATTTTTCATATATGGAAAAAGCCGGTCTAATTGCACAATTACGTAATGAAACCAAAGGTATTCGCAGTTTGGGAAAAGTGGATAAAGTTTATCTGGACAATACAAATATGATTTACAATCTGGTTGAGGAACATGCAAATACAGGAAATATTCGCGAAACCTTTTTCTTTAATCAAATGCGGGTTAATCATAAAGTTGTAGCCGCAAAGAAAGCAGATTTTATAGTTGATGATTACACTTTTGAGATTGGAGGTAAAAATAAACAACAAAAACAAATTGAAAAAACTAAAAACGCATTTGTGGTAAAAGACGATATTGAATTTGGCTACCGAAACGTGATACCGCTTTGGGCTTTTGGGTTGAATTATTAAACCGGTTCCTTCGACACATTCCCCTTCCACAAAAAGCAAAACATTCAGTGCCCCATACTCCTCAATTCCTCAAATAAAAAGCAGTATCATGATTTTAATCAAAAATCACGCATTAAATAACGACATATTCTATGAACAACATAAAAATAATCAGCTACAACGTCAATGGCATCAGAGCCGCTATGCGCAAAGGTTTGGTACAATGGTTACAACAATCCAGCGCAGATATTATCGGTTTTCAAGAAATAAAAGCTGTTGAAAATCAAATAGATACAGAAGCGTTGCGACAAGCCGGCTATCATTACCAATATTGGTTTCCGGCACAACGCAAAGGTTACAGCGGTACCGGCATCATTTCAAAAATAAAGCCTAAAAACGTCGTTTACGGCACCGGCATAGACTATATGGATGCAGAAGGACGCAATATAAGAGCAGACTTTGATGGTTTTTCCTTTATGAGCATGTATTTGCCCAGTGGCACCAATGCCGAACGGTTGGCAATTAAGTTCAAATATATGGACGATTTTTTAGACTATGCCAAGCAACTCAGAAAAGACCTGCCCAAACTTATCATTAGCGGCGATTACAACATTTGTCACGAACCCCGCGACATCCACGATCCCATACGCTTACAACACGTATCCGGTTTTTTGCCAGAAGAGCGCGCATGGTTATCAGCATTTATTGATAGTGGTTTTATTGATAGTTTTCGCGAATTTGACCCGCGTCCTGAGCAATACACTTGGTGGAGTTACCGAGCTGGATCACGTGCCAGAAACAAAGGCTGGCGGATTGATTATCACATGGTAACACCTGAGTTGAAACCATATCTCAAACGGAGTATTATCTTACCCGAAGCCAAACATTCCGACCATTGTCCTATTTTATTAGAATTGTAGAGATGTATTGGCAATATATCTCTACAATAGACAAAAAAATCCTCAATTCCACAATTCCTCATTCCTCATTTTTTTATATCTTTGTGTAAAATTCAAATTTTATGGAAGCAAAAGTGCCTTACTTAAATATTACTGATAAACAATACAAACTTATCGGTATCACTTGGGGTTTCATCTTTACGGCTTTTTATCATTACTACATGGTTTTTGATAAAGTTGCATATAGTATTGTCAAAACCTTTATTTCCGGTGATTTTGTATTAAAAGCCGTCTTAGGAATGCTCGTCGGATACATTTTTAGTTACTACGTTCTTCGATATATTAATAAAGACTGATAATTTTTTACTTTAATAAGCTATCCGTATCCGGCAGATTGTTTTATCTGCCGGATATTTTTTTGTTTTGAAAAAAACTTTAAAAACTTTTTGCGTATTAAAAGTTTCCATTATATATTTGCAAAATAAATCATCAGTCAATGAAGGAAAAAATCATACAAAAATCAGCCGATTTGTATTTTAAATACGGCATTAGAAATGTGACTATGGACCAAATAGCCCGTGATTTGGGTATTTCCAAAAAGACCATTTATCAGTATTTTACCGGCAAGGAAGATTTGGTTAGAGAAACCGTCAACTATATTTTTGATCAAATCCAAACACAAATTGATCAAGTCTGTATGATGAAACTCAATCCGTATCAAGAATTATTTAGAATTAAAGACATCATTAAAGAAAATTTAAAGCGCTCGGACACATCGCCCTATTATCAACTAAAAAAATATTATCCCGAAATAGCAGCATCCTTAGAGCAGAAAAAGTTTGATTCTATTATGGAATGCTTGGAACATAACCTGAAAAAAGGTATTAAGCAGGGATATTATAAAGAAAATTTGGATAAAGAGTTTATCAAACGAATGTATTTTGTCAACACTTTAAATCTATCTAATCCGGAATTGTTCCCGCCGGAATTATTTAACAAAAATAATACTATGGATATGTTTTTAAATATGTTTTTAAGTGGCATTTCAACCAAAAAAGGGCGAAAAAAATTGAAGTTATTAGTTGAAAGTTAAATATCCTCATTTCCTCAAATTAGAAGTAGAAATATTGTTTGAATCTCAAAGCAAGTATCAAAAACTGAAATATTCTATGAAGCAGCATAAATTCCTCATTCCTCAAATAATGAAAAAATTATACATTATAATATTAATATTACTTACTGTGAACCTTGCCCATGCGCAAGAACAAAACCGGTTTGGTTTACAAACTGCCATTGATTATGCCTTACAACATAATGCCAACATCAAAAAAGCGCAAAATAACGTTTTGAAAGCCCAAAAAAAGGTTTGGGAAACCACTGCTATGGGCTTACCACAAATTGACGGAACGGCATCTTATCAACAATTTATTAAGCAACCGGTTAATCTATTGCCCGCGCGAATTATGAATCCGCAAGCGCCTCCCGGAACTTATGTGCCGGTCAAATTCGGAACCGAGCAAAATATGAAATGGTCGGCAACGCTCAAACAGTTGATTTTCAGCGGGTCCTACTTGGTTGGCTTGCAATCGTCGCGCACATTTAAAAAAATTTCGGAAAATGCCGCTATCAAAACCCGACAAAAAATCAAAGAAGCCGTTGTTAATGCATACGGCAACGCTTTATTGACCGGTGAAAGCATCAAAATCATGCAACATAATGTCGATGTGGTCAAACAAAACCTCTTTGAAGTCCGGCAAATGTATCAAAACGGATTGGTTGAACAAACCGATGTCGAACAAATGCAAATTACTTTGTCCAACTTGCAGAACCAACTGGACTATTTGCAACGGATGAAAAAAGTTGCCTATGAAATGCTCAATTTTACGTTGGGACGTCCCGTTAATGCCCCTTTGGAATTGACCGATAATATTGAAACTCTCAAAGATGCCGGCATGCAACTCGATTTGTTACAACAAAATTTCAATCCGGATAAAAATATTGATTATCAAATCGTTAAGAATCAAGCCAAAGCTAAAAAATTACAAGTTAAGTTTGAAAAAACCAAAGCGCTTCCGACTATTGCCGCTTTTGTTAATTACGGCAAAAATGCTTACAACAATGATTTTAAGTTTTTTGACGACACTCAAAATTGGTATGAACAATCATTGTTCGGTGTAAACATTAATATTCCGATATTTAGCAGTTTTGCGCGTTCGGCACGAGTCAAACAAGCCAAATTGGATTTGGAAAATGCCCAAACCGATTTGGATGAAAAAGCCAAGGAACTCAAACTAAAATTTGATAAAGCACGAAATGAATACGAACATAGTTTTAAAAATTATGACATTGCCAAAGCCAATCTGAATTTAGCCGAAAAAATTGCCGAAAAAGAACAGATAAAATACAAAGAAGGCGTTGGCAACAGCTTTCAGCTTAATCAAGCCCGGATGCAATTATACCAAGCCCAACAACAATATTTGCAGTCAATCATTGAGATTGTCAACAAAAAAGTAGTCTTGGAAAATTTACTCGGAGAATAAACACCGGTCATTTAAGCACATCGCCCCAACTTTCGTCGGGGGGGCACTCAATGACCTATGAAGCAGAAACAAAGGTGGCTGAGTGTCCCGACTAAAGTCGGGATGTATCGAAGCCACCGGCAATCAACAAATTAAATTATCAAATAATCAAAAAATAGAGATAAAAAAATGAAAAAATACATCATCATAATCAATTTAATAGCATTAGCAACTGCCTGTAAGCATGATAAGAAAATAGAAGGCAATTTGCAACAACAAAAAGCACAAATTGAAAAACAAATAGACAGTTTGCATAATATTTTAGAAAAAATTAATGAACAACTCGGCGAAACTCAAGCCAATGAAATCCCTAGTATTTCGGCAGTTAATGTCAAACCGCAAGCTTTTACACATTATATTGAATTGCAGGGCAATATCGATACGGACGGTAATGTGATGGTGGTGCCGGAAGTTATGGGTAGTGTCAAAAAGATTTATAAAAATGAAGGTGACCGTGTCCGAAAAGGCGAAACCATCATGTTGCTAGATGATTCGGTATTACGCAATCAAATCGGTGAAGTGCAAACCCAATACAGCTTGGCAAAAACTGCTTATGAACGTCAGAAACGCTTATGGGATCAAAAAATCGGTTCGGAAATGGCTTTTTTGCAAGCGCAAACCCAAAAAAACGCTTTGGCAAAGAAACTCAACACCTTGCGTTCGCAGTTGGCAAAATTCCATGTCAAAGCGCCCATCAACGGAATCCTTGATGAAATGATGGTTAAAGAGGGTGAGATGGCAGCTCCGCAACGTCCGGTTGCCCGTGTGGTAAACTTGGATAAAGTCTATGCCCAAGCCGATGTCAGCGAAAAATATTTAACCAAAATTAAAAAAGCAACACCGGTAGTTATTGAATTCCCCGAAATAAATCGTAGTATACAAGCCAAAATCAGTTCCGTTGGTAATTTTATCCACCCGCGCAACCGGACTTTTAAAATCAGAATCAATCTGAAAAATAAAAAGGGCGATTTAAAACCCAATTTGACTGCCAACATTAAAATAAAAGACTTTGAATCAGGCAAAGCGTTGGTGCTGCCTTGGTCTATTGTGCAACAGGACAGAGATGGTAACAATTTTGTCTTTGTATTAGAACCTACCGAAGACAAAGAGGTTTATAAAGTTGTAAAGAAACTGGTTAAAACAGGATTGGATTACAAAGGAAAAGTTATGATAACGTCCGGTCTAAAAGAAGGAGATTTGATTGCCGGCGAAGCGGCAAGAGGTTTAACAGAAGGCGATTTAGTAAAAATTGAAAATAATAAATAAACACCGGTCATTTCGTTACGTTCCCCCAACTTTCGTCGGAGGAACACTCAATGACCTACACAACATAGTCAAAGGTGGCTGAGTGTTTCGGTGACGCAGGAATCGAAATGTATCGAAGTCACCGGTCATCAAATAACTAATTAATCATCAAAGTTTTTCCCGACGGCTGTCGTGAACCATAACGTAAAAATAAATAATAAACTGATGAAAAAACTACATAAAACATTTGCTTTATCAACCGCCGCATTAAAAAATGACAACACGGTCAAATTGGTTATACTTTTGTTGACTATAGGCGGCTTATTTTCTTATATCAAAATGCCACGAGAAGCTTTCCCCGATGTTGCTGCACCCGAGGTGTTTGTAACCACGCCATATCCGGGAAACTCGGCGGAAGATATCGAAAGTTTGATTACCCGTCCGCTCGAAAAAGAGTTTAAAAAAATCAGTGGGATTGATGAAATCAAATCAACCTCAAAATCCGGCTTTTCCAGTATTGATGTCAAATTTACCTTTGATGTAGACCCCGATAAAGCCCTTGAAGATGTTAAAGACAAGATTGATGACGCTATGGGTGACCGCGATTGGCCCAAAGATTTGCCGCAAAATCCGCATGCGATGAAACTCGATTTTTCCGAGTTAAAACCCATTATGAATGTCAATATTTCGGGGGATTATACCGCATCAAAACTCAAAAAATTTGCTGAATATTTGCAAGATAAAATAGAGCAATTGCCTCAAATTTCGGCAGCAGACATTCGGGGCGTTCAAGACAAAGAAGTGGAGGTTGCCGTTGATCTCAACGAAATGTTAAGCCGTGATATCAGTTTTAACAATATTGAACGCACTATTAAAAACGAAAATCTGACCATTTCCGCCGGCGATTTGAAAGAAAACGGCGTGCGGAGAAATGTGCGGGTTATCGGTGAATTTAAATCGCCAAAAGATATAGAAAATTTGATCATTCGTAAGGCAAAAGATAAAGTAACCTATCTGAAAGACGTTGCCAAAGTGTATTATAAACAGCAAGATGCCGAGAGTTATGCCCGCGAATTCGGTAAGCCGGTGGTCATGCTCGACATTAAGAAACGAAGTGGCGCCAACCAAATTGAAGCTTCGGATGAAATCAAAAAGATTATAGAAGAAACCAAAGCCAAAGTTTTTCCAAAAAATCTGCACGTTTCCATTACCAATGATTTGTCTAACCGCACCCGCACGCAAGTATCCGATTTAGAAAACAGTATTATACTTGGTATGCTATTGGTTATCGGCGTTTTAATGTTTTTTATGGGATTTCGTAACGCTTTGTTTGTCGGGATTGCCATCCCCTTGTCTATGCTGATGTCTTTTTTAATTTTATCAGCTTTCGGTATTACGCTTAATACAATGGTTTTATTCGCATTAGTATTAGCATTGGGAATGTTGGTGGATAACGGGATTGTCATCGTTGAAAATATTTATCGGTATCGCGAAGAAGGTTATAAACCCTTTGAAGCGGCTAAATATGCCGTAGGCGAAGTGGCTTGGCCAATCATTGCTTCTACGGCAACGACTTTGGTGGCATTTATACCATTGGCATTTTGGCCCGGTATCATCGGTAATTTTATGCAATATCTACCTATTACCTTGATAACCGTTTTATCATCATCTTTGTTTGTGGCTTTGGTCATCAATCCGGTTTTAACCAAAAACTATATGCGAATGACCGAACAAGCTTTACCGGCAAAACGGGTTTGGCGTAATTTTGCGTTGTTTCTCATAGCAGGCATAATTGCTTTTGCCATCAAAGTTTTTGTTATAGATGACGATAACACAACCGGAAAAAGCGCTTTTAATGTCATTGGTTTTTTGTTTATTTTATTGGCTTTATGGCAATTGTTTTACAACTTTTTATTGGTGGATGCCATCCGGTGGTTTCAACAAAAATTTTTACCTTGGCTTGAAAAGATTTATGAAAAATTGTTACGCTATGCTTTAAAAGGTAAAAATGTCTATGCTTTCTTTTTCGGAACGGTTTTATTGTTGATTTTATCAGCCTTACTTCTTAAAGCTTTTCCGCCTAAAATCAGTTTTTTTCCCAATACGCAACCCAATCAAATCTATGTTTATATTGAACATCCTATTGGCACTGATATCGATGTCGTGGACAAGTTTACTCAAAAAATGACTCAAAAAATCAGAAAATATCTTAAAGATAATAAATATGAATATTTGGTAACTTCCATTATTGAACAAGTAGGAGAAGGAACCGGAGATCCGAACAAAGGGCCACAAGGTGGAAAAACCCCGAACCGTTCTAAAATTATTCTGGATTTTGTCGATTACAAATACCGAAAAGGTGTCAATACTTCCATTCTGTTAAATGACATTAGAGAGCTAGTTAAGGGATACGCCGGCATCAAAGTGTCTGCCGATAAAGACCAAAAGAAACCGCCGACCGGTGCGCCTGTCGATTTGGAACTTGTCGGAGACAATTATGATCAATTACTTAATGAAGCCATCAAAGTCAAAAAATATTTAGACGATGCACATATCCCTGGTATAGAAGCCTTGCAGATAGATGTTGATAAAAACAAACCAGAGCTACCGGTATATATCGATCGTGAAAAAGCCGGACGGCTCGGTATCAAAACCGGACAAATAGGTATGGCCATGCGAACAGCTTTATATGGTAAAGAAGTCGATAGATATAAAGACGGCGACGACGATTACCCGATTAATGTTCGCTTGGCTAAAAAATACCGCTATGACCGCCAAAGTCTGCTCAATCAAAAAATTGTTTATCGCGACCAACAAACCGGACGGATTGTTTCGGTTCCGGTATCTGCTGTGGCATCTATGAAATCGACATCCAGTTTTAGCGCTATCAAACGTAAAGATTTAAAACGGGTTATTGCCATAACTTCTAATGTTTTGGAAGGTTATAATGCCAATGAAATCGTCCAAAAATTGGAGAAACTCATGAAACTTTACAAGTTACCTAATAATATCTCCTACCAATTTCAGGGCGAACAGAAGGAAATGAAAAAAAATATGAGTTTTTTAGCCAAAGCTTTGATGATTGCAATCTTTTTAATCTTTTTGATATTGGTTACACAATTTAACTCCATGACCACGCCTTTTATCATTATGCTGACGGTTGTTTTGAGTATGATTGGCGTTTTTCTCGGACTGATTATCTTACGCAGCGATTTTATTGTGGTTATGACTATGATAGGTATCATTTCATTGGCGGGAATTGTAGTAAACAATGCCATTGTATTGCTCGATTATACCCTGTTGACCATCAAACGGAAACGCTTAGCAGAAGGAATTGACGAAGAAGCCCCTACCCCTATAAACATAGTTCATGAAAGTATTGTCGAAGCCGGAAAAACACGTCTACGTCCGGTATTGTTAACAGCTATCACAACAGTATTGGGTATGGTACCTTTGGCTATCGGATTAAATATCGATTTTATCGGACTATTGACACACTTTGACCCCAATATTTATCTGGGCGGTGAAAACGTCGCATTTTGGGGACCTTTGGCAAAAGCCGTTATTAACGGATTGACATTTGCAACTTTTTTAACTTTGGTCATTGTGCCGGTAATGTTTTTTATCCAATACCGGATTAAGCAACGTTTTGGTTGGAAGTAAATTTTTTATAAATGGCAAATGTTCAGTATAATTTGATCCACTATAAAATTTATCAATAAAGACATAAATTTTTGGTATGATTTTAGCTATTGCAGGTATAAAAATAATGTGTATTTTTGCATCAAAATTTGTATTAATCATTAAAAATTAGATAGATATGCCAGTAGTAGTTACGGATCAAACCTTTGAAGATGTTGTATTAAAATCAGACAAGCCCGTTGTGGTTGACTTTTGGGCGGTATGGTGCGGACCTTGTAGAATGGTTGCGCCGGTTATGGACCAATTGGAAAAAAAATACGGTGACAAAATTGTTGTAGCTAAAGTTGATGTAGATAAGGAACAAAAATATGCCGCCGAATACGGCGTGCGTAACATTCCTACTATTTTGGTTTTTCAAAACGGAGAAGCCATTGGTCGCCAAGTTGGCGTAGCACCGTTTGAAGTTTTTGATAAAGCCATAGGACAATTGGTAGGTGAAGAAGCCTAAATCTTTTGTATTCATAAACTTTTCAGCCGGTTTCTTGCCGGCTGAATTTTTTTTTTGAGACGCAGTAAGCTGTGTCTTAATATCAAATTGTGATTGAACCATTTTTTTATGTTAGCGGTTATTGAAAAAAAGGATGAATTTCCAGCATTGAAAAATTAGATTATCTTTGTGAAAAGGATTTTTTAATGAGTAAAATAGAACATAATACGAAGAATAACTTTTATGAAAAAGTTGCTGATTTATTAAAAGAAGCTCGTAGAAATGTTGTTCAAACCGTCAATAAGACAATGGTTTACACCTATTTTGAGATAGGTAGAATGATTGTTGAAGAAGAACAAAATGGAAAAGAACGTGCAGAATACGGAAAACAAATTTTGAAAGAACTGTCAAAACGTCTGACTTCTGAATTTGGCAAAGGTTTTTCACAAAGAAATCTTGAACAAATGCGACAATTCTATTTAACATATTCAAAAACGCAGACACTGTCTGCGGAATTCAATTTAAGTTGGTCGCATTATTTGAAGTTAATGAGAATTGACAATATAGATGAAAGAAAATTTTACGAAAAAGAAGCATACATAAATAATTGGAGTTTAAGGGAATTACAACGTCAATTTGATAGCGCCTTATATGAAAGATTACTATTAAGTAGGGATAAGAAAGCCGTAAAACAATTAATTGAAAGTAAAATAAATGAATAAAAAACAACAAACAATACTGTATACAAGCAATGGGTAATAAAGTAATAAAAATGAACAATATGGATAAAATCAACAATAGTGCAATAATAAACAAAAGTGCAGAAAAACCACCACTAACCATATACTAACCGATTGGTCTTACTTTTAACTTTTTACAAACAATGAGTCTTCAACAAGAAATAGCCAAACGTCGCACTTTCGGTATCATCTCACACCCCGATGCCGGAAAAACCACTTTAACCGAAAAATTGTTATTATTCGGAGGTGCCATACAAGAAGCCGGTGCCGTAAAGTCTAATAAAATCAAGAAAACCGCTACATCCGACTTTATGGAAATAGAAAAGCAGCGTGGTATTTCCGTAGCGACTTCAGTCTTAGCATTTTATTATAAAAACAAGAAAATCAATATTTTAGACACGCCCGGACACAAAGACTTTGCCGAAGACACTTACCGGACATTAACAGCTGTTGATAGTGTTATAGTCGTGATTGATGTTGCCAAAGGGGTGGAAGAACAAACCGAAAAATTGGTGCAAGTCTGCCGGATGCGGAACATTCCTATGATTGTGTTTATCAACAAATTGGACCGCGAAGGTAAAGACGCTTTTGAACTTTTAGACGAAATAGAACAAAAACTCGGTTTGACCGTTGCACCTTTGAGTTTTCCTATAGGCATGGGAAGTGATTTTAAAGGCGTTTACAATATTTGGGAACAAAAAATCAAATTGTATTTCGGCGACACCAAACAACGCATAGCCGAATCGGAAGAAATAACGGATATTAATGACCCGCGCTTGGTTGAATTGCTAGGCGAAGAAACGGTTGCCGAACTCAAAGAAAATTTGGAATTGGTGGAAGGCGTCTATAATCCTTTTGACAGGGAAGCCTATCTTAAAGGTGATTTGCAACCGGTTTTTTTCGGGTCGGCATTAAACAATTTCGGGGTACAAGAATTGCTGGATTGTTTTGTCGAAATTGCCCCGCCGCCTCAGCCCAAAGAAGCGGATGTCCGCATTGTTTATCCCGATGAACCCAAAATGACCGGATTTGTTTTTAAAATCCATGCCAATTTAGACCCCAAACATCGTGACAGGTTGGCATTTGTCAAAATTGTTTCGGGAACATTTAAGCGCAATACGCCTTATTTTCACACCCGTTTGAAGAAAAATTTTAAATTTTCAAGTCCCAATACGTTTTTTGCGCAAAAAAAACAGGTGGTTGATGAGAGTTTTCCGGGTGATATTGTCGGTTTACACGATACAGGAAATTTTAAAATAGGCGATACCTTTACCGAAGGCGAAATGTTACAATTTAAAGGTATTCCTAATTTTTCGCCCGAACATTTTAGATATATCAACAATGCCGACCCCATGAAGTCAAAGCAATTGGCAAAAGGTATAGATCAGTTGATGGATGAGGGTGTGGCACAACTCTTTACATTAGACCTAAACGGGCGGAAAGTGATTGGAACCGTTGGCGCTTTGCAATATGATGTGATTCAATACCGGTTGGAACATGAATACGGTGCCAAATGCACCTACGAACCTCTTAATGTTTACAAAGCTTTTTGGGTAGAACCGGAAGATGAAAACAATGATGAATACAAAGATTTTAAACGGGTTAAACAACGTTACCTTGCCAAAGATAAATATGGCAAACAAGTATTTTTAGCCGATTCGCCCTTTTCTTATGAAATGACCAAAACCAAATATCCAACGGTCAAATTACATGAAAAATCGGAGTTTTAAGCCGGGGTATCCGTTTTTTTATACAACAAATAATATAGATTTACCAAAGAAATAAAAGCATTGCTGATAACAATCGGGTAGGAATGTAACATAAAGCCGTATACGACAAAAAGCAAGCAAGCTATGGTATTGATGATGCGCAATTTCTTAATATCTTTCATCAAAAAAGAAATCATCAACATAAACATGGCTATATAGCCGGTCCATTCAACAAGCGTTTCGTTCATAACTATAATTTTTTAAGACAGGCAAAGATACTATTTTATACGATAGGATTGTTTCTGGAAATTAAGAAAATCCGTAAATTGACTAAAATGACATAGAATATCTTAGAAAATAACATTTTTTTAACCGGAAGACATTTGCATTTGTTTATTTTAGCCGAAAAAAATAAATATATGCGCAGAACACAGCTTAAAATTCTTTTGGTTTTATTCTTTGCAGGCATTTATACTATTGTACGGTATCATATTTTCGGGCCGGTTTTGTGGCAAGATTTACCGGTTTTTACATTTAATAAAATAGTCATTTTTTCTGCCTTAATCTTATGGACAATCAATGGACAAAATCGATTTCGGTTTATAGACAAAAAACGTTTGCTTAATCTCATAAAAATATTAGTGGCACTACATATTTTATTAAGCTCTGTTGTTATCAAACCATATTATTTGAAAGCTTTTTTCAGTCCGGAAGGCGGTTTGAGTTTAACCGGTAATTTGACTATATGGGCAGGGATAATGGCAGCACTGATTTTCTTCGGCGGTAAACTACTGCAACTTGGTCAACCACAACGATTTTTTTATTTCACAATTTTAGTAGCTTCACATTTGATGTTTATGGGAGGCAAATCATGGCTACACCCGGAAACTTGGTATGGTGGCATGCCACCAATTACGTTAATCAGTTTTATGTTGGTGGTTTTTGCTTGGATAAAGGCGGTTCGAAGAAAAAAAACTTAAGATTTCTTCCTGTTTTTTGTGAGCAGTTGTTATAGTAATTGGTGGCTTTGATAATTTTAATTATGACGCTGCAACCAGAGTTCGGGATTGAGTTTGGTAGTGTTTTTATAAACTCTAAATTTTAATTCGGTTTTACCGAACGCATCGGTTGCCACTTTACCGATGACTTGTTTGGTTTTAACCTTTTCGCCGGGTTTGACATACACTTCTTTTAAGTTGCCGTAAATGGTCAAATAGTTACCATGTTTGATAAAAACCGTATTGTTTCCGCCCGGAATCACTTGGATTTGCAAAACTTTGCCTTCAAAAACCGCATAGACTTTGCTCTCCGGTTCGGTAGCCAAATAAATTCCGGTATTGACTACTTTGACATTTTTAAATATCTCATGCGGTTGTTTACCGAATTTTCGAGAGATATAAGCTTTTTTTACGGGCCAAGGCAAAGCGCCTTTATTAGCAGAAAACTTGGCAGCCAGTTGTTTACCTTCGGGGGTTAAAAAGAATTTGGATTTATGTCGCAATGATTTTTTGACTTTCCGGTTTGACCGCGCTATGGCTTTTTTGATTAAATCCTCAATCATGCGGTCAATTTTGGCTTGTTCCCGTTGCTTAGCTTTTATTTGGTTTAGATAGAACCGTTTTTTATTTTTAATTTTGTTGACAATAGCCAGTTGTTTGTCTTGTTCTTTTTTGATTTTTTCGGTTTCCCGGCGGTAATTTTGATATAGTGTTTGCTTTGCCGTTTTATCTTTTTGAAGTTTTTCCCTCAGACTTGCCAGTTCCTTTTTCTTTTGTTCAATTTCCAAGGCTTGTTTTTTGCGGTATTTGGCATATTGTTTTAAATATTGAGCTCTTTTAAATGCCTGTTGAAAATTTTTAGATGAAAACAAAAAATATAATTTATCCTGACGCGAACGGCTATTATACGACTGCCTAATCATTTTGGCATAATCGGCTTTGAGTTTTTTGAGTTCGCGGTTAAGTTCGACGGTTTTTTGTTCGTTTTGTTTGATTTGCCGGTTGATATGATTGATTTCCTGTTGGAGATTTTTGATTAATTTTTGTCGCACATAAATTTTACGTTTGATTTGCCGGTATTCTGCCAAAGCATCCGATTCGGTATGTTTGGTTTGCAACAATTGGCGGTTGATT
>JALVEJ010000072.1 GCA_027031025.1 Flavobacteriales bacterium
ATCAGATACCGATAATTGGCAAAAACGACGAGAAAGATTGCAACAATTCATTGCAGACGACGCGATGATTTTTCAACAATTGCCCCAGAAGGAAGGTATAGAACTATTTGATAAACAAGATTTTATAAACCAACTTTGCATCCCGACCGGTTGGCTTAAAAATATGGAAATATTAGAAATAACCTATCAGAATGCCAAAGTTGTCAAACTGCGATTTCGCATTAAAACAGACCAATGAAAAAATTGATATACATATTATTATTACTTAGTGTAGCTTGTGGTGGCGGTAAAGACGGTATAAAAGTATCGCAAAAGTCAGCGAAAAATCAAATTGTAAAACAACAGTTTGAGAAAAAAGTTTTACCGATAAAACCAACAATTGATCATTCAAAAGATTCGTTAACTCAAGCAAGTTTTGATGAACTAGCCAAGCAAAAAATAGCCCGATTTTTTGATATGATTAATTTGACCAAACAAAACAAAACTTCTAAAAATTTTATCAATTTTACGACTGACAATGCCAAAAAATTATGGTTAAAGCCCGAAAGTGCTAAACAATTTTTGCAACAGCCGGCTATACAAAAAGCGGACAGTCTTAAATTGATAGCTTTAACATTTCAAAAGTTTCAAGCACAACAATCCGATGAAATGCTGGCAACTTATCGCTTGCGATATAAAATTTTCAAAAACGGACAAGCCCAAGTCCGTCAAACTCAAGCAAAGTTCTATTTTAAAATTCTTAATCTGGATTTAGACGGACAAACTTATCAAAGTTTAAAAACCAAGATTGTTAGGATTGGGAAATAAGAAAGTTTAACAAAAAAGCCCGCTCAAAACAGAACGGACTTTTTAAAAATGTTTATATTCGCATATTCAATTAGCAAATACAATTTTCTTTTTCCAAAGAAATGTTTAAGCAAATTTGATTATCCCATAAACGGATAGCGATAATCCGTCGGTGGATTGAAATTTTCTTTAATAGAACGCACTGACATCCAGCGGATTAAATTCCACATACTACCGGCTTTGTCATTGGTTCCCGAGCCGCGCGCCCCACCAAAAGGTTGCTGGTTGACGACGGCACCGGTCGGCTTGTCGTTGATATAGAAATTACCGGCAGCATTTTCGAGCTTTTTGCTGGCTTCAACAATAACATTACGATCTTTGGCAAAAATAGCACCTGTTAGTCCGTAAGGTGAAGTTTTATCAACCAATTCCAGACTTTCACGCCAATCGGCATCCGGATAAACATAAACGGTTAATACCGGTCCGAACAATTCTTCTTCCATAGTCACATAGTGCGGATCTTTGGTTAAAATAACCGTTGGCTCAATAAAATAGCCTTTACTATCGTCATAACCGCCACCGATAATCACTTCGGCATCTTTGTCTTTTTTGGCATCGTCGATATAACCTGTAATTTTATTAAAGGCGCTTTTGCTGATGACAGCTGTCATAAAGTTGGACATATCAACCGGATCGCCCATCTTGATACTTTCTACTTGTTTTTTGAGTTCGTTATAAACCGCTTGCCATTGGCTTTCGGGAATATAAGCTCGTGATGCCGCCGAACATTTTTGTCCTTGATATTCAAAAGCACCGCGTGTTAAAGCGGTAGCTACGGCTTTTGGGTCGGCATCTCTATACATCCAAACGAAATCTTTACCGCCTGTTTCGCCTACGATACGCGGATAGGTTTTGTATTGGGCAATATTCTCCCCGATTTTTTTCCACAGATATTGGAATACATCTGTAGAGCCGGTAAAGTGAATGCCTGCAAAATCAGGACTACTCAAAACTTGTTCGGTAATCATAGTAGCACTACCGGCAACCATATTGATGACGCCTGCCGGCAATCCGGCTTCTTCCAAAATATCGATAATCATTTTAGCCGAATACATTTGCGTTGATGAAGGTTTCCAAACCACTACATTGCCTGCCATAGCCGGTGAAGTCGGTAAGTTGCCTGCAATAGAGGTAAAATTAAACGGCGTTACGGCGTAGACAAAGCCCTCTAATGGACGATATTCCATGCGGTTCCAAACTTCGGGCGAAGATTCCGGCTGTTCGGCATATATTTTTTGTAAGTATTTGGCATTAAATCGCCAAAAATCAGCCAATTCCGCTACGGCATCAATTTCTGCCTGAAAAATAGTTTTTGATTGACCAATCATCGTCATCGCATTCATTTTGGCACGGTAAGGACCGCTTAATAAATCTGCTGCCTTTAAAAAGATAGATACACGGTCTTGCCAATCCATATTTGCCCATTTTTCACGAGCGGCTAAAGCCGAATCAATGGCTTTTTGCACGTCATTTTTAGACGCTTTGTGATAAAACCCAATCACATGTTGGTGATCATGCGGCGGTGTAATATCTTTGGTTTTGCCAGTATAAACTTTTTGTCCGTCAATGTATAACGGCACTTCAATTTGTTGATTCCAAAGGTTTTTATAAGCTTTCAACACTGCTTCTCTTTCCGGAGTGCCAGGCGCATAAGATAAGACCGGTTCGTTAGTTACTTTATCTGTTTTGAAAAATCCTGTTGCCATAATTTTGATATTTTTTTAATTGCGATACAAATTTAATAAAAAGAAACGGAAAATATGCTGCTATTTTGCAATATCCTTATTGAAGTTTTTAGTCATTTCAGTTATAAACATAAGAATTGGAGATTTTATCTCTTGCTTTTCTTTAAAAAATATCCCGAACATTCAAAATATGTTTAAATTAGCCGTAAAATTTTAATATGGCATTAAATTATATTTGGGTCGGTTTCTTTCTGATTGCTTTTATAGTAGGTTTAATCAAACTGATTTTTTTGGGTGATGTAGACATTTTTTCTACGATGATGAAAGCACTTTTTGAACGGTCTAAACTAGGCTTTGAATTGTCCTTGGGTTTGACCGGAATCTTGGCTTTATGGATGGGCATCATGAAAATCGGGGAAAAAGGCGGTATGATAAAAATACTTGCCCGCTTAGTCAGCCCTTTGTTTACCAGATTGTTTCCCGAAGTGCCAAAAGACCATCCGGCTATCGGATCTATGATGATGAACTTTTCGGCTAATATGTTGGGCTTGGACAATGCCGCTACGCCTTTGGGATTGAAAGCGATGAAGGATTTGCAAGAACTCAATCCTAAAAAAGATACGGCAAGCAATGCACAGATAATGTTTTTGGTATTGAATACATCAGGCTTGACTTTGATACCGGTAAGCATTTTGGCGCTTCGTGCCATGAAAGGGTCTGTCAATCCGACTGATGTTTTTTTACCCATTTTGATAGCCACATATATTTCAAGTTTGGTTGGGCTGATTTATACGGCAATCATTCAAAAAATCAATTTGTTTAACAAAGTAGTTCTGGCATATTTGTTGGGGACAACCATTTTAATCGGTGGAATTGCTGCTTATGTTTATTATTTAAAATATCCGGAAAAAATCAGTGTATTTACCAATTTATTGAGTAATATTACCTTGTTTACTATTATCATCGCGTTTATCAGTGTAGCTTTGTTTAAACGTATCAATATTTATGATGCTTTTATTGAAGGCGCCAAAGATGGTTTTAAAGTTGCCGTAACAATCATTCCGTATTTGGTGGCGATGTTGGCGGCAATTGGTGTATTTACAGCTTCCGGTGCTATGGATTATGTGTTAGATGCCTTCCGGTTTTTGTTTGCCCATATCGGAATGGATACCCGGTTTGTAGACGGTTTGCCCACAGCTTTTATGAAACCTTTGACCGGTGGTGGCGCCCGGGCGGCGATGGTTGAAAGTTGGGTCAATCACGGCGTGGATAGTTTTGTCGGACACTTAACTTCAATTTTGCAAGGTAGCACAGAAACGACTTTTTATGTTTTGGCGGTCTATTTCGGTTCGGTAGGAATCAAGAAAACACGATACGCCGCTACCGCTGGTATTATAGCTGATATTGCAGGAATTATTGCCGCAATTTTAGTCACTTATTTGTTTTTTGGTTATCTAAAATAAATTGGTCATAATAAAAACCTAATTTTTTCTATATTAGCATTTTAATTTAAAAAAAACACAAACTATGAAAAAGAATGTTTACCTCTTAGTCTTTCTATTGCCTTTATATTTGTTATTTTCTTATTCAAGTGGCGCACCATTTGGTTACAGTGGC
>JALVEJ010000073.1 GCA_027031025.1 Flavobacteriales bacterium
GGATATAATTAAGTATTTGAATATCAATAGGTTTTCCTTTGAAGTCAAAGGTTGTATGATAATGGTTATCTGTCAAAAAAGGCAAATCAATAGCTGATAATTTTAAAGCTTTTTTAAAGGAGGGATTTATCCTGTCAATTCCGTCATCAACATCAATTTTCAGGTAAACTTTATCGGACAAAAATGTGTCGGTGGTTTCACCTTCACGGATGGGCATCATGCCTTCAAAGCTGATGTATCTGGTAATTCCCGCCCCGATTAAAATTAACAAAAACGAAATATGAAACAAAAAAACCGGCCACTTTTTCTTTTGATACATTCTAAACCGGATGATATTGCCTACCAGGTTAACAGCCAATAAAATCATCAGTAATTCGAACCAAAAACTATTGTATATCAATGTCCGGGCAGTCATGGTGCCGAAATCATTTTCTACAAATGTTGCAATACCCATAGCTGTGGCAAATAATACAAATAAAACCGCCATAGTTTTAGTGGAAATCAATATGTTATATATATTTTTTAGAACGCCGGTCATAGTTTTGTGTTTTGCTGACAAAATTACAAGTTACAACCGAATAAGCCGGTATTTTTAACAAAATATTTTAATGATAGTATTCTGTTTGATAAAGAAAATTTATTGTTGTATCCATAAAAGACATAAAAGAGCATAAAAGAAAAACCTAATATGAACTTATATACCTTATATGGTTCTATAAAATCTGAAATCTGAAATGAATACGCCGTTCAATGCGTAATTCATTTATTTAAAAAAACTAAACACGCTTTTTCCGTATTTTTTAGCAAAATCAAAATGCGGGTGTTGTTCAAAATTGATAAGGTCGTGATGTTCTAATATAAAGTAACCGCCTTCATTTAGAAGTTGCCGTTTAAAAATGGTGTCAATCATTTGTTTTTGAATATCTTGGTCTAAATTGTAGGGCGGGTCGGCAAAAATAAGGTCGTAGGTGTCGGTGGTTTTTTCTAAAAATTTTAGGCTGTCTTTTTTGATGACTTTAATGGGAAAATCAAAATCTTTGGCGGTTTTTGTTACAAATTTAACAACCGGATAATTGCGGTCTACTGCATGAATGTTTTTGCAGCCGCGTGAGGCAAATTCGTAGGCTATACTCCCGCTGCCGGTAAACAAATCCAAGACTTTTAAATTACGAATGTCAAATAGATTATTTAGGATATTAAACAGGGCTTCTTTGGCACGGTCGGTTGTGGGTCGTATGGGTAAGTTTTTCGGTGCCGTAATGCGTCTGCTTTTGTATTTACCGGATATAATGCGGATATGCATGTTTAAAAATGATTATAGATTTGACTGGGATTCAATCCCGGTACCAACATTAGTTTATCGTTAAACAGCCGGACTTCATCTAATAGCTCATTTTGTTCATCAATGCCGAAAAAATAGAGGCGGCTTTGTTGTGGTTTGACTTCTAAGGTTTCGAGCATAAAAAATAAGTAATATAAAAACTCATCGGTGTTTTCATATTCAAAATGGTTAAAGGCTTGTAATTTTTCATTTTTAAATATAGCAATTTGAAAATCACCGGGAAAAATATTGAGAAAAACTTCAAAAACAGGTAAATCTTGTATTTGGTTTTTTAATGAGGCAATTTTTTCAAAAAAATCGGTAGCGCTATGTTTAATAATTAAATTTTGGGTTTGCGTGGCAACTAACCGGTTAAAATCTTGATATGATACATAAACATCATAGGCGTCTAACGATGAAATAAAGTCATAATTTACCGTATCATTCGGTAACAATTTAATTTGTTGCGACAACTGCTCTTTGGCTATGTCAACTTTGAAAAACTCCTGAGGAATTAAGGCATTTAAGCGGTTATGAAAAATTAATTTTATTTGATCATAATTGTCATTTAATACAGGACGTTCATCAATAATTTTAAGAAGTTTTTCTTTTAAAACTAGCGGATTAGCATGAGAAATGCTATATTCAAAAAATTTTTTTTGATGTGTATTTCGTATCATAAAAGAAAGTCCATACATGCTAACAAGTATGGACAGTTCTTTGGTATTTTGGTTAATATGGTTATTGTTCTTCGTCACCGATATCGTATAATTTTGGCCAGTTACCGGAATCATCTACTTCATCCAACGAACCAACTTGGATATAAGGACCATTGATTTCTTTGGTACTCTTGATGTTCTTTTCTTGTTTAACTAAATCTTTATCTTGGTCGTATAAAACTTCGGCTTTATCAACTCGTGCCATAAATACCGGAATTTTTACATTACTACGTCTTAAATAACCGTGTTTCAGCTCAAATTGAACTTGTTTTTCACGTCCGGGAATAGGCACCCACATCATATCTTTATAGCGGTTGTCGTTTTTAAATAATGAATCTTTGACAGAGGCAAACCCTAATGTATCAATAAGCACGGTATCTTTATCTTTTTCGATACCATAGGCTTTGTCAAAATATTTGTAACTGGAATCTCTTTGTTGTGTAATAACAAATTTAGCTGTGTCAATAAATTTTACCAAGCTGTCAAAACTGCCGGTATAGTCTCCCGTAACTTCTCGATGGGCTAATTCAGCTGCTCTGATGTCTTTTAAACGTTTAACTACTTTTTTGTATCTTTTAACTTTTTCTTTGTTAAATTTTACCGGATCATAAACTGAATTGTAAATTTTATATCCTAAAAATAGCGAAATCAAAATTAATAAAAGATTGATGAGCCATTTGTATTGTAACGGCACATATTTTACCACTAAATATGATAAAAGATAAGTAACAGCAATGATTAAAATGATAATACCTATAAATAGCAACATATTATTTCAATTTTTTATTAAGGCAAATATACATTATTTTTTTTTATTTTTATAAAGCCGCTTCTTTTTTAGGAAAATATTCTAAAAAAAAAATAGATCCTCACTTTCTCATTTCCTCTATTCCTCAATTCTGATTACATTTGCAATAAAAAAACTAATGACCATAGACCGGCGATTCACCCGAATGTTGTTGGAGAAATTTCCATATCAAGCTACAAATTCCCAACAAAACTTGATGGCGGCATTATCTCGTTTTATTTTTGATGAAACGCCGGGAATTTTTTTGCTTAAAGGTTATGCAGGAACCGGTAAAACAACCCTTATCAGCACTTTGGTTAATAATTTATGGCAAGCCAAATTAAAGTTTAGCCTTTTGGCACCAACCGGACGTGCGGCAAAAGTCATCAGTTCGTATGCCAAACAACAAGCATTTACCATACATAAACATTTATATTATCCGCAAACCGATGCATTTGGAAAACTTAAGTTTACTTTGCGTCAAAATAAACAACGTAAGACTATTTTTATCGTTGATGAAGCCTCAATGATTAGCGGTGAAAACACTTCTGATAGTTTGTTTGACAACCGGTCGGTTTTGTCCGATTTAGTTACTTATGTGTATAGTCAACCCGATAATAAATTGATTTTGGTAGGCGATACGGCGCAATTACCACCGGTGGGTCTAACGGTAAGTCCGGCTTTGGACAAACAGTATTTGGAACAAAATTTTAATCTACCGGTTAATGAATTTGAGTTAGATGAAGTGGTGCGGCAAAGTCTGGAATCCGGGATTTTGTTTAATGCGACTAAAATTCGTCAGGAATTGCAAAGCAAGTCAATAGGGGACATTAAATTTAATACCACCGGTTTCAACGATTTTATCAAATTGGACAACGGCTATGATATCCAAGATGCTATCGAAACGGCGTATGCCGGTCAAAATTTTGAAGAAACCGCCATTATTGTCCGGTCTAATAAACGTGCCAATCTATACAATCAACAGATTCGTAATAAAATTTTACTCAAAGACAACGAGCTTGATGCCGGTGATTATTTAATGGTGGTTAAAAACAATTATTTTTGGTTGGATAAATCGTCACAAGTCGGATTTATTGCCAATGGCGATATCGTTGAAGTGCTTGAAATTTTCAAGTTTATCGATTTATACGGTTTTCGTTTTGCCGAAGTCAAACTTCGACTAGTTGATTATCCCGATGAAAAACCCTTTGAAACGGTCATCATGCTCGATACCTTATATATGGACACGCCATCGCTGAATTATGAGCAATCTAACAAACTTTATCAAGCTGTCAACGAAGAT
>JALVEJ010000074.1 GCA_027031025.1 Flavobacteriales bacterium
CCAGTTGAATTTTCACCAGTATTGCCAGCCCGTGCAATTACTTCACCGGCTTCGACCTCTTGGCCTGTGTGTTTGAGGAGTTTTTTATTATGCTTATATACCGAGATAAAATCATGAGGATGGAGTATCACAATCACATTTCCGTTATCGGGTGTCCATGCTGCCAAAAGCACACGGCCACGAGCAATAGCCCTAACCGGGGTGTTTTGGGGTATAACCACATCCACTGCTGGATGTCCGGCTTTGGGGTCGAAATGCCGGGAAATTAAGCCTCGGACAGGAGCTATAAAATGGATATTTTTTTGAATCTTTTCGGGCACATGGAAAGCTTCTTTTCGTTGAACTTCTTGGCGCAGCAATGAATCTTCGCGTGAAGGTTTCAGCTCGGTTGTATCCACGGTGGCAATGGAATCGGGTATGGGCGAAATAGCAAGTTCGTCGGGTTCAATTTCACCAGTCATTACACGACGAAGTGCTTGAATGTAATGATCACGGATAAGGATTTCCTTTTTTAGGCTGTCTTTGAACAACTCCAAATGGTATATTTTTTTTTTCAGATAAGATGAAGGATAGCCGGGGATATATTCGCGTAGCGGAGTATAGGCGATCAGAAAGCCTGTACCCACAATAAGCATCAGCGCCAAAAGTCCTGTTACAGCAAACACGTTGAGCCGTGAGAGTGTAAAATCGAGCTTATGTTCGAATGTATCTTCATCAATAATAAGCAAGCGGTAGGTATCGGTAAGTTTTTTAAAGAATGGCCGCTTATTTTGGCTTTGCTTTTTGCTCATAGGAAATCATTAAAAATCACCCAGGGTTTCGGGCAGTTGGTCCAGTGCTTTTTGCAATTGTTCGTCGTTGAGTGGTTTTCCATGCCAACGGTAATCACCTTGCATAAAATCAATGCCGTAGCCGATTTGCGTGTGCAAAATCACAGCAATGGGTTTATTTTTTCCAGAAGCATTACGGGCGTTTTGGAGGCCCTGGATAACTGCATCCAGATTATTTCCCTGCTCGATGTGGATAACTTTCCAACCAAATGCCTTAAATTTAGCTTCCAAATCTCCTAAACTAAGTACTTTGTCAACAGGACCGTCGATTTGTGCATTATTATAGTCTATGGTGGATATCAAATTATCAATGCCTTTGGAACCGGCATATAAAATAGCTTCCCAAATTTGACCCTCCTGCAATTCCCCATCACCGTGAAGGGTAAAAACCAAATGAGGGTCATGGTTGAGTTTTTTACCCAAAGCAACACCCAATGCCACCGACAATCCTTGACCCAACGACCCCGATGCTATACGTATTCCGGGAAGTCCATCATGAACCGATGGATGCCCTTGTAAAGGCGAGCCCAATTTCCGGAAGCTGGCAAGTTTTTCTATGGGGAAATACCCCCTCCGTGCCAAAACAGAATAATAAACGGGGGTGATATGACCGTTGGATAAAATGAATACATCCTCACCTGTGCTACGCTTAGGGTCGAAGTGTTTGGGGTCGATGTCTTGAAGGATTTTGAAAAACAAGGCAGTGAAAAATTCCACTGTACCCAACGAACCACCTGGATGACCCGAAGCAGCCTGGTGGACCATACGCACAATGTCGCGGCGAATCTGATTGGGTAATAAATGTATTTGATCGGCAGGTGTGTTCATAGAAATAACAGTTTGTGCAACAAAGATACGGGTTTTTTGTGGGTGCGTGAATAATCGATTAAAATTCCATATTGAAATATATTATCGCATAAAAATCAACAATTCAACCGGGATGGTTTCGGTTTTCTCGATTTTTGCGGTTTGAAAAGGAGATTTGGAAGAGAAGAAAGGTTTTTAGTGCATCAAATCTGTTAAATTTAAAAGAAATATTTTTCAAATGGATATACTTCTCCCGCTAAGGTTATTTAGCCAGTGAATTTATTGATGATTTTTGGATTTTTCTCAGGACGTGGCCAATAGGGCGGCAAGTTCCAACCAGTTCCCTTTGTAGTAACAATCCTTATACATTTTTATTTCAACCTTTCGTCCGCTTCTGACTATCTTGCCCGGAACCAGAATAAACCAATCCCTGAATGTTTTATGTTCTTGCCGTCGGAACAGGAAATGTCCCCAACGCATAAGAACCGATAAGTTGTAGGAAAACTCTTATAGGAATTCCGTTATTCCGTTGGAAGTGGAAGCCGAGCCGGTTATGAACCGTATATGAAATAATAACTTTAACCCGCTGACAAAAATAAGCAACGGATAATAGATGTTTGCACCTTTTTTGATGGGGTTGTAACCTTTTTCTGCGCCCTCTTGATGCCTGTACGTATTCATGCGATTTATTCCCGGTAGTAAAGCAAGGACAAAAATCTTTTTTTGTTTTATCAGTCTAAACATAAACATTTTACACCACTTTTCACTTCATTTATATTAGTTTTTAGGTACGATTTAAAATGCACAACGGGTTAAAAACTATTTTGACAAACAATAATTATACACGCCGGATAATCCTTTCCTATTTAAACTTAATTTTTACTTTTATACGCTCCAATTCCCGAAGTCCACTCAAATGATTCGGGTCTTTGACAATAACACCAAAGAAAAGGTATAGTGGGAAACGGTTTTTGTCCAGTTCGACCCGTCGCCGTTCTTCCACCAAATCCAATCGCTCTACCCTGCGGAAGGCCAATATATGGTTGCCACGACGGATAATACGGTCGAATTTGTTCCAATTACGTGCCGGATTATATTCCCAATATTGAAAAAATTCGGAATGCACTTTGAGTTCTTTGTTAGGATTAAATTTATATTCTGAAAAAACCTTACGTGGAACATATTCGAAATCGGGAATTGGCTGCGAGGGAAGCAGCGTGAAATAAGGTTTTGGCATAAAAGAAGAATTGATGTAAATTCCCGATACTTTTTCGGGTTTAACAAACTCGAAAATTAATGTAAAGGGCTTTCGTTCGAGTGTTACCGTACGATTATTTACCAAATGCCTTTGGCCATCTTGTTCTATATAAATATTTACATAATCTTGTGCCAAGGCCATATTCAAGGCCAACCAAAACCATAATATCCATCCGTAATGAAATTTATTCATCCGGTTTTTTTCAAAAGGTAAAAGTAGCCAAAATATACGAAACCTGAAAATTGGGGAAAACAATCATAACTATTTTAATCAAAGCCAGGCATACAAGGAAGAAAAACTTTTTCAGCGTTACCTTCCAGGGAACAGGTAGCACTGAGCGACGAACATTAAACTACCTTCCCTTAGAGGAATAAACCGGAATTTTGTGTAACTTTGAATAAAAATAAAAATAGCTATGATTAAGCTTCAACCGGGGGACCCGGCACCAGAGTTTCAAGGCATCGATCACGAAGGGCGTCCCCTTTCTTTGAAAGATTTCCGGGGAAAACGATTGATATTATATTTTTATCCCAAAGCATTAACGGCAGGATGTACAAAAGAAACTGTTAATCTGGCCAAAAACTATGCATTACTACGTCAAAAAGGATTTGATGTGCTCGGTGTGAGTCCCGACCCTGTGGAGCGGCAAAAAAAATTTCATGATAAATATAATGTTCCTTTTCGGCTTGTTGCCGACCCGGATAAAAAAATCATCGAACGCTATGGTGTTTGGGGACCCAAAAAAATGTATGGCCGTGAATATGAAGGGGTTCATCGAACCACCTTTATTATTGGGCCCGAAGGACGAATAGAACATGTCATACGCAAAGTTAAAACAGGCGATCATGCCAAACAAATTCTTGACCTATACGAAAAAATGAATATATGACAACATCCCAATGGAAAAGTGTTTGGGAATGTGAAAGCCGTTCCGAAGCCGAGGTGCTGAAAACCTATTTGGAAAGCCATGGCATACGGGTTTTTTTACAAGGCGAAGAAAGTAATTTTCTTTACCCCATCCTACGCATACGGGTGTTGGTCCCAGCCGACCAATGGGAACAGGCAAAAAAACTTACCGAACTCTTTTTCAAATCGAGCGACTAATGTTGGTACAAGCCGAACATGTAGTTAAGACCTATGGTGCACAAAAAGTGCTAAATGATGTATCGTTTAGTCTGAAACGCGGCGAAATTGTGGGCCTGTTG
>JALVEJ010000075.1 GCA_027031025.1 Flavobacteriales bacterium
ATTCTTATCAATTTTATTACCAACCAAAGTATTTAAATACTCATACGTCAAAGAAATTTTATGGGGTTCTATTTTGTTCGGATAAACATCGATTAAATCCGTAACGATTTCGGCGTCAGCGTATTCTTTTATTAAGGTAACAGCTCTTTTTAATGCATAATCCGTCATATCAGGATCTATGCCGCGTTCAAATCTAAAAGACGAATCTGTATTCAAACCATGCCGTTTGGCAGATTTTCTAACAGAAACCGGATCAAAATAAGCACTTTCTAAGAAAACATCGGTTGTATCTTCCGTAATTCCGGAATCCATACCACCAAATACGCCGGCAATAACCATAGGCGATTTTTCATTATAGATAATCAAATCTTCTGGATGTAATTGACGATCCACACCATCCAATGTTACCAAAGTATCGCCCGGTTCAGCCGTTTTTACAATGATTTTATGACCGTGTATTTTTTCCGCATCAAAAGCATGCAAAGGTTGTCCTAATTCATGCATCACGTAATTAGTAATATCAACAATATTATTGATTGGCGACAAACCAATGGCTTTCAAGCGATTTTGCATCCATTTGGGAGACGGTCCGACTTTGACATTTTTAATAGTAATCCCTGCATAACGCGGACATTTTTCTTTATCTTGAATCTCTATTTGGATAGGACGTGTTTTGCTATCAATATTAAATTTTGAAACCGAAGGGGTGTTAAAATTTACATTCATGTTACGATGCAACAAACCGGCTTTTAAATCTCTAGCAACACCCATGTGACTCATAGCATCAGCTCGGTTCGGGGTTAATCCGATTTCAAAAACTTGATCGGTTTCAACCGCCATAACTTCGTGCAACGGCTTACCCGGTTCCACCGATGCATCCAAAACCATAATACCATCGTGATTATCACCTAAGCCCAATTCGTCTTCGGCACAAATCATACCCATACTCACCTCACCGCGAATTTTGCCTTTTTTAATTTTAAATTCATTGTTGTCTTTATCATACAAAACGGTTCCCACGGTGGCTACCGGTACAATTTGTCCTTCTTCTACATTCGGAGCGCCACAAACTATCTGAACAGGTTCTCCGGTTCCTAAATCAACTTTGGTAACGGACAATTTATCAGCATTCGGATGTTTATATACTTCCAATACTTTTCCAGTAACTACCCCTTTTAAACCGCCTTTGACGGATTCAAAGTTTTCAATACCTTCAACTTCCAAGCCCAAATCGGTCAATAATTCACCGGTCTTTTCCGCTTCCCAATCTATGTCTATAAACTGCTTTAACCAATTATATGATATCTTCATTTACTATAATTTTAGAAAAACAAATTTACGGCAAAAGTTATAATTATAAAAAATTATATTGAGGATTTGACATGACCGGTAGTAAACAAAAGAAAAAACCGCTTGAATAGTTTTTCAAGCGGTTTTTTTATAATCATATTTACAAAACATTAGGCTTCGCTACCACGCCCAAAATTGATAGGCGGCGTACCGGCTTTTTCATAGTCTTTAATCACCCCATGAACGCTCTCAAAACGTTTGACATTTTCACTCAACGCCCGCACCAAACGTTTGGCATGTTGCGGCGTTAAAATAATTCTCGACTTAACCTTAGCCTTGGGAACCCCCGGCATAATGTTGATAAAATCAACAATAAATTCGGAAGCCGAATGGTTGATTACCGCCAAATTGGCATAAATACCGTCGGCAACCTCTTCGGTCAATTCAATATTGATTTGCTGTTGTTGTTTCGGATCGCTCATAAGCTTAATTTTAAATTTAATCTACAAAATTGTTTTGAATTTTATCAATGACCATATTTTCGTAGTCTTCTTTTTGAGATACGATAATATTTTCATATTCCTTCAAGCCGGTACCGGCAGGAATTTTACGTCCGACAATGACGTTTTCTTTCAAACCTTCCAAATGATCTACTTTAGCTCTAATTGCTGCTTCGTTTAAGACTTTGGTCGTCTCTTGGAATGAAGCTGCCGATATAAAAGATTTGGTTTGCAATGAAGCTCTGGTTATACCTTGTAAGACAGGTGATGCTGTTGCCGGAATAACATCACGGGCTACAACCAATTTTTTGTCTTGACGGCGTAAAATAGAGTTCTCTTCACGCAATTGTCTCGGGGTTACCAACTGACCGGCTTTAAAGTTCTCCGAATCGCCCGGATCTTCTACTACTTTCATAGATGAAATACGGTCGTTTTCTTCAATAAAATCAAATTTATGAACCAACTCACCCGGCAAGAAGGTGGTGTCACCCGAATCTTCAATCATCACTTTTTGCATCATTTGTCTAACGACCACTTCAAAGTGTTTGTCATTGATTTTTACCCCTTGTAAACGGTAAACTTCCTGCACTTCATTCACCAAATATTGTTGAACTGCTGAAGGTCCTTTAATTTTCAAAATATCATTAGGCGTAATAGCTCCATCTGACAAAGGCGTTCCGGCACGAATAAAATCGTTTTCTTGAACCAAAATTTGATTGGATAATTTAATCAAATATTTTTTGGTTTCACCGGTTTTGGCAGTAACAATAATTTCGCGGTTACCCCGTTTAATTTTACCAAACGAAACCACACCGTCAATCTCGGATACTACTGCCGGGTTAGAAGGATTACGCGCTTCAAACAATTCGGTTACCCTTGGTAAACCACCGGTAATATCACCGGCTTTAACCGATTTTCTGGGGATTTTAACCAAGGGCGTCCCTTTTTTGATTTTTTGACCGTCTTCAACATTGATTCGCGCACCAAAAGGCAAATTGTAAGAACGCAATACTTCGCCGTTTTTATCAACAATTTTCAAAGTCGGGATGAGTTTTTTGTTCTTACTTTCTGTAATCACTTTTTCCTCACGATTGGTTTGCTCATCTTTTTCAATTTGATAAGTAACCCCCGGGATAATATTTTCATACAACACTTTACCGGCAAATTCGGAAACAATAACCGAGTTCCAAGGATCCCATTCGGCAATCACTTCACCTTTTAAGACCTTATCTCCGGGTTTTTTATACAATTTAGAACCATAAGGCAACTGATGTGTACTCAATATCTTACCGGATTTTTCGCCGATGATTTTAAGTTCCGAAGTTCTGGAAATAACAATATCGACATTATCTTCCTCATCTTTAACGGTTTTCAACTCATCAATATCGATAATACCGTCAAACTTAGCTGCAATATTGGATTGCTCGGAAACATTACCCGCAACCCCTCCTTGGTGGAAAGTTCGCAAAGTCAACTGCGTTCCGGGCTCACCGATAGATTGTGCGGCAATAACGCCGACGGCTTCACCTTTTTCAACCATTTCTCCGGTTGCCAGGTTACGACCATAACATTTGGCACAGATACCGTGTTTGGCTTCACAAGTTAAAGGTGAACGCACTTCGACGGATTCAATACTGGTTTGTTCTATTTTTTCAACTATTTCTTCAGTAATTTCCTCACCGGCTGCTACAATCAACTCATTGGTTTCAGGGTCATACACATCATCAAGAGCTACCCGTCCTAAAATACGTTCGCCGAGAGATTCAACTTCTTCATTGTTTTTCTTAAGAGCTGTTACTTCAATACCTCGCAATGTACCACAATCTTCTTCTCTTACAACTACATCTTGTGAAACATCGACCAAACGTCTGGTCAAATAACCGGCATCAGCCGTTTTTAAAGCCGTATCCGCCAAACCTTTACGCGCACCGTGTGTGGAAATAAAGTATTCTTGAATGGATAAACCTTCTTTAAAGTTTGACAAAATCGGGTTTTCAATTACTTCTCCTCCACCGGCTGTTGATTTTTTGGGTTTTGCCATCAAACCACGCATCCCGATTAGCTGACGAATCTGATCTTTTGACCCCCTTGCACCGGAATCCAGCATCATATAAACCGAATTGAAACCTTCTTTATCATTGGTGATGCGGTTCATCAAGATTTCGGTCAATTCGGCATTGGCACTGGTCCAAATATCAACGGTTTTGTTATAACGTTCTTTTTGAGAAATAATTCCTTCGGCATATTGATCTTTAATAGCATCTACTTTTTCTTGCGCCCGGGC
>JALVEJ010000076.1 GCA_027031025.1 Flavobacteriales bacterium
TCAGTCAGACACATACGACCCACAAAGCAGCCCTTGATAAACTCTTGACACTTCAGTTTCAAATTTTTAATGAAGACTCAATTGTTGCCGGTTAAGGTATATGTGACCAAAACAATAACGAAGAGGATCAGAAAACAGGGGCTAAATTGTTAGATTAATTTTGAGCGGGTACTTAACATGCCAGATTCAGCTAACAGTCAGCTAGCAGCTTTTATAATGAGCTACTCGCAATAATCTCACGGGACGAGATAATAAAAATGAATAAATACTCGATCATATTACCTGCAAAAAATGAGGCTGAAAGTCTTAAAATACTGTTACCCGAATTAAAAAAACATCATCCTGATGCTGAAATTATTGTGGTAAACGACGGTTCAACTGACAACACACCTTTTATCTGTGAAGAAAATCATGTTTCTGTGGTTACCCATCCCTACAGCATGGGTAATGGTGCTGCAATTAAAACAGGTGCAAGACATGCTAGTGGTGAAGTGCTGATATTTATGGATGCTGATGGACAGCATAAGCCAGAAGATATTAATCGCCTGTTATTAAAAATGCAGGAAGGTTATGACATGGTTGTTGGCGCCAGGGATAAAGCATCACAGGCATCCATTGGTCGGGGGCTTGCCAATAAATTTTATAACAAGCTGGCAAGCTATGTAACAGAGCGAAAAATAGAAGATTTAACCTCAGGTTTTCGGGCTGCCAAAGCCGATAAATTCAGGGAGTTTTTATACCTGTTACCTAATGGCTTTTCCTACCCAACCACCAGCACCATGGCATTTTTCAGGGCAGGTTACGCTGTGACCTATCTACCCATTGAAGCACCTAAACGTATCGGAAAAAGTCATATAAACCTTGTTCGAGACGGCATTCGTTTCTTGCTCATTATTTTTAAGGTGGGTACTCTGTATTCACCTCTAAAAATCTTTTTACCCATTAGTCTTTTTACTTTTGGGTTAGGCTTAAGTTATTACCTATATACTTTTATTACAGCAGGGCGCTTTACTAATATGTCGGCCTTGATGTTTACTACAGCTATGTTGATGTTTTTTATGGGGCTGGTTTCGGAGCAGATTACGGCTTTGATGTATAAGACTGATGGAGTCAACACAGCACTCACTCAAGAAATAAAACCCAAACACTTAATACTTGAGAAAGAAAATAATGAATAGTAGAGAGTATCAATACGGTTTTTCGGAACGTACAGATGATATGTACGATAAATGTGTTCGTGAAAAGAAAGCCATAACCATGATTAGTGTCCTCAAGGATCATTTGGGGAGCAAACTCAAGAATGCAAAATTATTAAATGTAGGTGGCTCTACAGGTATTATTGATAATTACCTATCAAAACATACCAAAGAAGTTATAAGTATAGATATTGATGAACCAGCAATTCATCATGCCCAGAGAACCTATCAGACTGACAACCTTACGTTTCAGGTTGCAGATGCTCTTAATTTACCTTTTCATAATAACAGTTTTGATATTGTTATTTGCTCTCAAGTTTATGAACATGTGCCAGATGCAGAAAAAATGTTTGAGGAAATATTTCGCGTACTTTTACCTAATGGTGTTTGCTATTTTGCAGCAGGAAATAGGATTATGTGGAATGAACCACACTATAATTTACCCCTGCTTTCAATTTTGCCAAACCCATTAGCAAATTTTTATATGCGGATTACTGGTAAAGGGCAATACTATTATGAAAAACATCTAACTTATTGGGGGCTCAAGAAATTAGTAAATAAATTTAAAATAATTGATTATACAAAGGATTTGGTATGCGAACCAGAAAAATACTCAACTTCTTACATGATAGAAACAGGTAGCCTGAAACAAAGAATGGCTAAATTTGTTATTAGTATATTTTATTGGGCAACACCAGGGTATATTTGGTTATTAGAGAAAGATAGCAAATTAGCAATGAAACAAAGTCTATCAAAATAACTCCGTTATGATTAAAAACCTTTCGGCTTTATATGGCTTGCATTTCTTTAAATATCTTATGCCATTAATTCTAATCCCTTACCTTGCAAGAACATTAGGGCTTGTTGCTTGGGGAGAACTTGCAATCGCACAAGCTTTTGCTTCTTATTTTGTACTAATAGTTGAATATGGATTTGAGTTATCAGCAACCAAACAGCTTGCTAGATGCAAAGAGAATTCTAATAAGCGAGCCAGCATTCTAGCTGATGTCATGGGAGCTAAAATAATCTTAATTTTGTTTGTAATTATTGTATCTATTCCATTTCAATTTATTATTTCAGTTTTTCTAGATGATAAGCTACTTTACCTTGCCACTCTTTTCTTTGCTGTTTCTTCATCTTTTAATTTAATCTGGTATTTTCAGGGGGTTGAGCAACTGGTAACTGCATCCTTGGTGGATATAGTAGTTAAATTAGTGGGGCTACTAAGTATATTTGTATGGGTGAAAAATCCAGAAGATGCTAGTTTATTTCTTGTAATCAATGGTTTTTTTTCTTTAGTTACTACTTTTATACTTTTTATTCTAATACATAAAAATACTAAATTATTACTTCCATCGCTTAGTCGTTCTATTTTTGAATTAAAAAATGGTTGGCAAATGTTTGTGTATAAAGTTTCAGTCAGTTTTTATACGACAGGTAACGCGCTAATACTCAGTTTCTTTGTATTACCTGAAGTGGTGGCAATTTATACAGCAGCAGAAAAAATTAGTAAGGCTGTAATAGGACTACTTAGTCCTATTACACAAGTACTTTTCCCCAAGTTAAGTAGCTTAACAAAAACAGCATTTGATGAAGCACGTATCCTCTTCAAAAAAAGTCTAATAGTAATGAGTTTAATTGGATTTATTATGAGCACAGCAGTATATTTTTATTCTGATATCTTAGTGCAAATGATACTTGGAAATAATTTTCAAGAAGCATCTCAAATTTTACGAATACTCGCACTATTACCGGTATTAATTACCACAAGTAACGTTCTTGGAATCCAATGGATGATTCCCAATGGAATGGAAAAAGCCTTTAATAAAATTATTATTCTCTCAGGATTAATTAATCTATTCCTAGCTGTTGTTCTTACTCCATACTTTAAAGCTTTTGGGATGGCATGGTCAGTTGTTATTGCAGAATTATTTGTAACAATATCCATGTCAGCTTATTTATGGAATTTTGATAAGAATACTTACAAAATAAAAAATGCAGGAATACTCATAAAATGATATACGATTATATTATTGTAGGTGCTGGATTTGCTGGCTCAGTATTAGCTGAAAGACTAGCCTCTGTATTAGACAAAAAAGTATTAATCATTGAGCAACGACCTCATATTGGGGGAAACTGTTATGATTATTATGACGAGCACGGTGTTTTAGTTCATAAATATGGCCCTCACCTTTTTCATACAGATAATAAATATGTCATTGATTATTTAAGTCAATTTACTCAATGGCAAGAATATGAACATAGAGTATTAGCATCAATTGATGGTCAGCTAGTCCCTGTTCCTTTTAATTTGATTTCTTTGCAAAAATTATTTCCTACTTCAATAGCAAGCAATTTGGAACAAAAATTAATCAAACAATATGGCTTTGGAGTAAAAGTTCCTATCTTAGAATTAAGAAGAACAAAAGATCAGGATTTAAATAAATTAGCCGATTTTGTGTATGATAAAATGTTTATCAATTACACAACTAAACAGTGGGGTTGCACCCCAGAAGAAATTTCTCCTGAAGTCACTGCTAGGATACCTGTTTATATTTCATATGATGACCGTTATTTTCAAGATAAATATCAAATGATTCCAAAACAAGGGTATACAAAGCTTTTCCAAAATATTTTAGATCATAAAAATATTCATATCATGCTAAATACTGATTTCAAAGATATTGTGAGTTTAGATCATGATAAGAAATTGTTAGCAATATTTGGAAAACACTATAAAGGTAAGTTAATCTATACAGGCATGATAGATGAATTGTTTGATTTTAAATTTGGGGAGCTTCCATACAGATCCTTACAGTTTAAAATGGAAAATTTATCAGTTAAACACTTTCAAAACGCTACAACTATTAATTATCCAAATAACTATGATTTTACAAGAATTACTGAATTCAAGAACATATTAAATCAGGATATTAATTCAACAACAATTGTACGAGAATACCCGCAGGATTTTGATCGTAAGAACCCTGATAATAATATTCCCTATTATCCTGTATTTAAAAAAGAAAATAACAATACATTAAAAGTATACAATGAATATTGTGAAAGCTTCCAAAATATTATTGCTGTAGGTAGACTTGCAGAATATAAATATTATGATATGGATGATATTATTGCCAGATCTCTAGATGTTTTTGTCAATATAGTTGATAAATCAGGAGAGTAGAGTGATTATCAATATAGTTGTTCCAAAATTAAATAAGACTAAATATACAGGGGGTCTGGTATGCATTCTTCATTATGCCAATGAACTACATAGCAGAGGGCATACTGTTAATATCATTCCATCTCTCCCTTCAGAAGAACCGCTTTGGTTTAAAAAGCCGTTTGGTAATTTTGTAGGGCTAGCTAAAACAGCTATTCTCCTACGCTTATTTAAAAATATAGGTTCAATTGTAGTATCTGTAGCAAAATTAGAACTATTTTCAGATCCTTTTTTATTTCGAGATAAAACATCAATCTTAATATCCAATTTATTACTACTGATAGGATCACGGTTTACCTCTACAAATATTGAGAGCTCATTATCACGTGATTACTTATCTCAAATTATACCTAAGGCAAATCATACAATTGCTACTACTTACCAAACAGCTCTTACTGTAAAAGCTATTGGTACTGGAGAAACTTGGTATTTTTGCCAGCATTTTGAAGCATATTTTTCTAATGAATCCCAATCTCCCAAATTTGCGTATGTTGATGCTATAGCAAGTTATCATGTTGGTTTAAACTTAATTGCTAATTCTACATGGCTATCAAAGAAGTTAAGCGAAGAAACTAATTCAAAGGTAGCTCTTTGTCCAAATGCCATTGACCATGAGGTTTTTAATAAGCAAAAAAAGAAAAAAAACTCAAACAAAACAGTCACTATAATAAGTTATGGTGGACGTGATGCAGAATGGAAAGGATTTCATGATATGGCAAATGCAGTAAAAATAGCTCGTGAAAAACTACCTGATATTCAAATTGTTTGGAATGTATATGGCGATGCTCTCTTGCCAGAAGATAACCCAATAGCAAGTTATCAGTCGCTTGGATTTTTAAATAGTATGCAATTAACAGAAGCATATAATACTTCAGATATACTATTGAGTGCCTCCTGGTATGAAAGCTTCCCATTATTTCCTATAGAAGCAATGGCATGTGGTTTAGCTGTAATAACAACCTCAAAAGGCACTGAAGACTACGCAATAAATAATGAAACAGCTTTAGTTGTTGAAGCGAGGAATTGTAAATCGATTGCAGATGCAATTATTGCTTTGGTAACAGATAAAAAGAAACGTTTGTATCTAGCTGAAAATGGTCAGATGATGAGCAAGAAATTCACATGGGAAAAATCTGGTAATAAATTAGAGGAAATATTAGTAGAAGGTTCTTTGCAGGTATTGGATAAGAATAAATGCCCTCCAAAATAAAAACTATTGATAAATTAGCTTTTATTATTCTTAATTATTTTGGTGTAGATCATACGAAAAAATGTATTGGGTCTATTCTGCCAAATAATGAGATTCATATATTTATTGTTGAAAATTCAAACTCACAAAGAGAAAAAGAAAAAATAATTAATTTATTTTCAGAAGAATCAGTAATATCATTGATATTTCCAAGTACCAACCTTGGCTTTTCAAGGGGTATCAATTTAGCATTAGCTCGAGCAATTGATGAAGGTTATGAAAAATTTGTGATACTAAACAATGATGCTTTTTTAGTTGATGGGGCTGTAAAAAAATTCCAGAAAGCGATTAATCTACAACCTAAAACATTAATCAGTCCCCTGATAGAATGGGATAATAAAGTTGTTGGTAATGTTTTTTATCATAAATATTTAACACTCCTTTCCTACTCAAACCAGAAGGGAAAAACATTTTGGATGAAGTATCTGACTGGTTGCTGCTTATTGTTTGATATTCATATATTAAAAAACAATCAACTTTTAGATGAATATTTTTTCATGTATGGTGAAGATATTGCCTTAAGTTACCGTATTATAAATTCAAATTATAAAATAAGATTGCTAGATGAGGTATTAGTTATTCATGCAGGAAGTCTATCTGCAAAAAAATCTTCATTGTTTTATGAATACCATGTTAATAGAGGGCATATCTTATTGGTTAAGGCAATTGCAAAAAACAACTTTGAAAAAATAATGATGTATATATTACGCTTTATTGTTCTATCAATAAAAGGACTTTGGAGAAGTATAAAATATCGTACTACATACCCATTATTAGCCTCATTTTTAATTTGGTTTCCACTAAAAATTAGACCACAAAAACAATGATTAAAATTTACAGCCCAATGGCGACAGGCAATGGTGCCATTATTGTTCATCAAAAACTGGAAAGTAAGATTAGGGATTATAGGGTTGTGCCATACAATCCTTATCTAACGCTTACACCACCTCTGTTAGGGGCTATTCTTAAAAAAAAGTCTTCATTGATTCATACAACTCCAGATTATGCCTGGTTTTTGCATAAAAAGAATACGCCTTTAATTCTTACATTTCATAATTATATGCTTGATAAAGAAATGCTTGCCTACAGTTCTTTTTTACAGAAAATTCATTATAAAACGGATTTACGCTATTTCACTCGCAAAGCCTTACAGTATGCTCAATGCCTTACTGCTGTCAGTAATTTTACAGCTAAAATAGCGCAAAAAGATCTAGATATAAAAAAAAATATTCGAGTGATACCTAATGGTATTAATGATGCAATTTTTTATCCTGCTACTAAAAAAAATTCAACAAATACTTTTAAAGTATTTTTTAGTGGCAATATGAGCCTGCGCAAAGGGGCGCATTGGTTACCTCAAATAATTGATATGCTTCCAGAGCATATAAAAATTTACTGTGCAACAGGTTTAAGAACCAAAATACCTAAAAATATGCAACATTCAAGAATCCACTATCTTGAAAGAGTAGCTTATAAAGATATGCCCAAACTTTATCAAACAATGGATGCTTTACTCATGCCAACTGTGCGTGAAGGTTTAAGTCTATCAGTTCTTGAAGCCATGGCTTGTGGCTTGCCTGTAGTTGCATCTAACTGCTCCAGCCTTCCTGAGCAAATTATTGAAGGTCAGGGAGGATATTTATGTGAAACAGGGAATATTAATGAATACGCCAATGCAATTATTACTTTAGAGCAAGATAGAGCAAAATCAAAAGAGATGGGAAGTTTTAATCGTCAACAAATAGAGGAAAAATTTCGTTTAGATAAAATGATTAATTCTTATCAACAAGTTTTTGAAGAAGTGCTTGATAAGATATAGCAGTTTTATCCCAGCTAAACCGCTCAAGCACATACACTCGTGCTTCTTTAGCTAAAGCCTTTCGTCTGTCTTCGTTTGAAAGTAGCTCCATAACTTTCTCTGCAAGTTGCTTTTTATTTCCTGCTTCTGTTAAGACTCCTGTGTTGTTATCAATAATCACATCCCTTACCGCTGGTATATCACTTGCAATCACAGGACACCCACAACCCATAGCCTCGACCATTACCAAGCCCAAGCCTTCTATATCTCCATCTTTTGCCTGTACAAATGGAAAAACAGCTAAAGCTGCTGTTCGATACTGCGTAACGAGTGCTTGATGGGACAACCTTCCTAAAAAGAATACCTGTTCTATTAAACCTAAGTCATTTGCTAGCTTTTTAAGCTTATCCAGTTCTGGACCCGTTCCTGCAATATTTAGTTTAACTTTGGGGTGAGTTTCAAGAATTTTTGGTAGTGCTTTTAATAAATATTGAAGCCCTTTTTTCTCAACCAATCGACCCACAAATAACAATTGAAATGGCTTGCGCTGTATTGACTTATTAGGTGTGAATAAACCCTGTAAATCCGTCCCCATTGGCACAACCGTTGGCAAATCAGCAGCAGGAACTAACTTTTTAACCTCTAATTGCATTGCGCTACTCACTACCGTTAAAGCATCTACATTTTTTATTACATAGCGTTTAATTGTTTTACTTATTGGATCGTTAAGCCCGTATAAATCACCACCGTGTGAGGTACATAAAACAGCGGGTTTATTCTTACTCACAGTTTTGGCTAATAATGCAAGAAAACCTTGGGGTATTAACCAATGCGCATGAATAACTTTTACAGGGTAATTTTTTAGTAGTTTTATAATGGCTATCCGCTGCCCTAAAAAGAAAAAGGGTAATAATAACCAGTTTAACTTATTCCCTTTTAGCTTTGCTGTGATTCCACCTTCATAGGCTAATTGTTCAAATCCTTCAGGTGCATAGCGGTAGCGAATCACAGTAAGTCCGTCAAAATTTTCTTGCTTTTTTGTATTCTTTGCATGTGGTGTTAATACAATGATTTCATATTCACTCTTTAGTCTTTGGCATAGGTCATAGACAAAACGCGGTTCTGTATCGTCTTTCCAACGTGGAAAGGTCGATGCAAGGACAAGTAAAGTTGTTTTTTTAGGCATAATTAAGACTACAACCTCGCATCCACCTGATCAAGCGGCAATGCCGATTTAATATCATAAAGCCAGGGGTCATATACATCCACATTAGCATTGTGATTTTGTGAAAAAAAAATAGGATAGCCATAATTTTATCCATTATAAGCGGGCATATTCACCATCAATATCATAAGGCATCTATTACTTTTCCATACTGTATAGAATCATTTCAATTTTAATATTTTTACTAGCGAAGTCGTAAATTCTTTTTTATCTCGATAATCAAGGTGTGAACCATCAGGAGCGTTGAATTTTTTTAGCTTTTCATAATCTGAAAAGTTAACACTTCTAGGATGTTTTTCTGCAATTACTCGCCAAAATTTTTCTTTAGGATAGCGTTTATTGTCCACTTCCCAAACTAATTTACTGGTAGGAAACCTTATAAAAATAACCTTGCCTCCATGTGCTTCTATTTTGTTACTTACTTCTATTAAGTGCTTCAGATTTTTTATAAATTCCGGTCGACCAGCTACTGGAGTAGATTTGATTGCTTGTTGATAGGCAGAAAAGAACTCATCAAAAGTCTTTGCATCTTTTATAACTGCTCTTCCAAAATGCCGTTGCAAACGAGCCGCATAGAAGTTAGGCATTTGAACTTTTTTGTAATCCGCATCCCTTGACCGATCAGCATGTGTTATTAAATAATTCCCCGCTGTTTTTTGAGTAAATGCCAGTTTCGATACGACGGTATAAGGCTTGGCACCTTCAAGATGTGTAACCAATGAGTTATTAAGCCATGCCTTTATTTTATTATTAATCAAACGATAAGGCTCTATACCCCGATTTTTGATCTGTTCATAATAGTTAACCCATTGAACAGATGTATCTTTGGGAATTCCTTGCCGCATATTGTAGGCATTTACTGAAACAAGGACTGTACCTGTGATTTGAGGGTCGTTTGCCAAATTCTCCAATACAGGAAGATAGCTTGTTCCATCAATAGCTAATTGAATGGGTTCTAGTTTGGTTTTTTCTCTAAGCACTTGTGTATCCATATCGAGTTGCATTCTGGATGCACCCACAAGGATAAGAGCTTTATCGCCTAAAGCTGATGCTTTCTTCCGTTGTTCTACCCACAAATCAGGAGAATCCACAACCGAGGGCGACCAGCCCAAACTACGGATATGCCACTCAAAGAAGGCAACAATAGAAAATATAACGGCTAAAATACCTAGCCAGATCATTACCCAGTTTGCTTTAGGAAGGCGATCATTAGAACTGGAAGTAGATAAATGCACGATTATCCCCCGAAGCAAATAAGAAAATAGCCATTATCATTAATGTCAGGATTAAACCTTTTATAATGCCATGCTGTTTCTGAAAAAAAGTTTCAAGCGAGCTTTTTTTGGTGGTTATATGCCAACTAACCAATAAAACAATTGTTGATAATGCTAAAATAAGTTCAAATCCTTCAAATTGTGGTTTATGGGAAGATGATGATTTATGTAAATTACTAAATATTGTTATAACATCTTGCAAACTTTCCGCTCTGAAAAATACCCATGTTAATGAAACAATCAAAAATGTTAAGACAATAAGCAATACCTGAGTCATTTTACTCAGCGGCTTCTCTAACTTGATACGTTGAGTTATAAAATGTTCAATAATAAGATACAAGCCATGCAAACCGCCCCAGATTACAAATAACCATGATGCCCCATGCCACAACCCTCCAAGCAACATTGTTATCATGAGGTTGATGCTTGTACGTATACTTGAAATTCGATTTCCACCCAAGCTGATATAGAGATAATCACGTAACCAGGTCGATAAACTAATATGCCATCGTTGCCAAAACTCTCGAAAACCTAGTGCAGCATAAGGTGCCTTGAAATTATCAGGAAGAACAAAACCTAAACATAAAGAAGCACCAATGGCAGCAGTGGAATAACCACTAAAATCTGCAAATATCTGCCCTGAAAAGGCAAGAATTGCTGTCCATGTTTCTAAACTACTAAAATATTCTGGAGCGGCATAAACTTTATCAACGACAGGTGCAAGTATGGTATCGGCTATGATTATTTTTAGAAATAAGCCAATGGTTAATAATGACAGCCCCCAACCAAATTGATCCACAGAGGTATTTCGTGGTGTTTTACATTGTGGTAAAAAATCATTTGCGCGAACAATTGGACCAGCAACCAATTGAGGAAAGAAGGAAACATATAAAGCATAATCCAGAAATGACTTACTAGGTTGTATTTTTCCGCGGTAGGTATCTATAGTATACGAAAGAGTTTGAAATGTATAAAATGAGATACCTACAGGCAAAATAATATCTAATGAAGCGGGTTTAAAATCTATGTTGAACAACCCGAGTAAAATAATACTATTTTCTAATAAAAAATTACCGTATTTGAAATAACTGAGTAGTCCTAAATTAACAGCCAAACTGATTACTAGATACCATTTTTTTGTACTTTTTGTTTGTGCCTGAAATATTTTTCTAGCAAGCAACCAGTCTACCATTGTTGAAAATATCAATAATAAAACAAACAAAGGATTCCAGGCAGAGTAAAATAAATAACTAGCAATCAGCAGAACTGTCTTTTGGTATTCCCAGTTTTTTACTGAATGATAAATTATGAGCAATACAATAAAAAATATCAGAAATGTGTAAGTATTAAATGGCACTCTATTACAACCTCGCATCCACCTGATCAATTGGCAATGCCGATTTAATATCATAAAGCACATGCTTTTCTGCTCCGAGTGCGTGTATGCCTTTTGCGCCTAGTGCTAAAAATTGTTCGTGTGCGACGGCGAGGACAATGGCTTCGTATTTGCCCTGCTTTGGTTCCTTAATCACATCAAGCTGATAGCTTTGTTTTACCTCTTCGGGGTTAACCCAGGGGTCATATACATCCACATTGGCGTTGTGATTTTGTAGCCCTTTAATCAGGTCAACAACACGGGTATTGCGTAAATCTGGGCAGTTTTCCTTAAAGGCGATCCCCAGCACTAATATATTAGAATCAACAATATGAATTCGTTTTCGACTCATTAATCGCATGACCATATCGGCAATATAGCGCCCCATCTGGTCATTTACACGCCGACCAGCAAGAATAACTTCAGGGTGATAACCTACCTGTTGGGCTTTGTGCGTTAAATAGTAGGGATCTACACCAATACAATGTCCGCCAACCAGACCTGGTGTATAAGACAGAAAGTTCCATTTTGTTGCGGCAGCCTTGAGCACTTCCTGAGTATCAATATTCAGGCGATTAAATATCAGTGCCAATTCATTGATGAGTGAAATATTTAAGTCGCGCTGGGTATTTTCGATTACTTTTGATGCCTCTGCCACTTTGATGGAGCTGGCTTTGTGCGTGCCTGCTGAAATAATGGATTGGTACAAGTCATCGACAAAGTCAGCTATTTCAGGCGTAGAACCAGAGGTAACCTTTTTAATGTCTATTAAGCGGTGTACTTTATCCCCTGGATTAATGCGTTCAGGCGAATAACCAACGTAAAACTCTTTATTAAATACCAGACCTGATTTATTTTCTAATACTGGCACGCAATCGTCTTCTGTTGCGCCTGGGTATACTGTAGATTCATAAATAACCACATCACCTTTATTCAAGACACTCGCTACCATTTTACTTGCGCTAACAAGCGGCTTTAAGTCGGGGCGCTTATATTCATCAATAGGAGTTGGTACTGTAACAATGTAAACATTACAGTCACTTAAGGCTTGAATATTATTTGTATAAGCAAGGGTAGATTGTGTTAGCTCGGTTGTATCTACTTCTCGCGTTTGGTCATTCCCATCTTGCAACGCTGTAATTCTTTGAATATTTATATCATAACCAATTGAATCGTATTTTTTTGCAAATTCAACTGCTAAGGGCAAGCCAACGTAGCCCAGACCTATAATTCCTATTTTGATTTTTTTTATATTCATAACCATAAATAATAATTTGAAGAGCGTGAATACAGGCTGAACTATTCACTGGTATTCATTTTGAGTTAATATTATTTTTGTAAAATAGCAGAATGGCTTGGTTAAAAATTCTAATAAAAATAAACAGGTAGTTGATTATGAAAATAAAAGAAAAGATAAAAGCTTCATTGATTCATCTTTCATTGAGCCTTCTTTTAGTAGCGTTAATTATAGGAAGTACCTTGTTCTTTTTATTTCCCAAACTATTTATTGATGTAACCGATTTTAAAGAGGTTGCATCTATAATTATCTCTGTAGATTTGGTTTTAGGACCATTATTAACATTTGTTGTTTATAATTCACAAAAGGCAAAAAAATTACTTTATATAGATTTTTCTGTGATCGGAGTAATACAACTGTCTGCCTTACTCTATGGTGCTTATTCGCTCTATCAAATCCACCCGGTTTATGTGGCGTTTAACGTTGATCGTTTTACCATAGTCACGGCAAAAGATGCGGAACCCGAAAAAGCCCTGGTAGATGAGTTTAAAGTATCAAAATTTACAGCGGGTAAGCTTGCCTTTGCCAAAATGCCGACTGACCTTGAAAAGCAAAATGATTTGCTTTTGGCCACGGCTACCGGAGGAGAGGATTTGGATAAGATGGAGGAATACTATGAGCCTGTAAAAGATAATATATCTTCCATTATGGCAAAGAGCCTTAAACCTCAAGATCTGTTTAAAACAGATGCAGCAAAAAAGAAAGCAAGAAAATTTCTGTCCAGGCAACAGGATAAAATAAACTCGTATGCTTTTTTCCCTCTAAATAGTGAAGACAAAGATGCGATAATTGTTTTGGATAAAAAAACAGCTCAACCTGTCACTGTAATCAATCTTGATCCATGGACTTTACTTGCAAAAAATAAGTAGCTTGTTTGGATGAACTACGATGATTTTGCTTACGATATTCCTCAAATAGATGCTATTAGTCGGCAAGATAACCTATAGGAGCCTGTCTGAGAATAGTGAGCCTACTGCGTTTCAATCCCAGTTCTCGTACAGGCTCCTGGGTTGAGAGGGTGAAAGGCGCGTTTATCGGGAAAGCCGATTGTCACTTTGGATGAGCAAGTCGGCTTTCAGTTTTCTG
>JALVEJ010000077.1 GCA_027031025.1 Flavobacteriales bacterium
AGATTGGGCAAATTTGCCGCAAATAAACTCGTAAACCGGTTTGATCTGTACATACTGGCTTCAACAGGAACAAAAATGCCTATTTTATCCCTAAAAACAGGAGCACCTAAACAGTTACAAAGTGTGTAGGTCTCTGCCGTTTTTGCGTTAAATTACCCATGTTGAATTATGAGTTGAAAATGCCTATTTTATCCTTAAAGACTGGATCGCATAAAAAGTTACAGCCAAACAACTTATTTTGCCGGATCACAAATGACCGAAGAACATGAATTTGAGCAACAAACTATTAAAAGAACTACAAAACCGGCTGAAAGTTGGTACGCGAAGAGGAGTTCATCTTAATGCGGTTCCCGGGCGGTCGAGGTACAAGTTTGACCTATATAGACTTTTTCATTTTGACAAAGATTTGCCCCAACAGTTTGTTGATGCTCTACTAACGGAGCAGCCACTAAAGTTTAAGATACGATGGAAAGATAAAGTGCCTGACGGTCAGACATCAATTGAGGAAAGGCGTGCTCAGTTAGTCAAGATTAGCAGATCCTTTGAAAACCTTATCAACCAAACGGAAACCATTGAATCTGAAAAGGGAATCAACACCTTCGGGTTTGGCTTTCCTCTGCTTATTCGTCGAGACAAAGCGGATAATAAGCTGACCGTTGCGCCAATTTTAATTTGGTCGTTACGAATTAAAAGATCAAGAGAACTTTACAGTTGGCTAATTCAGCGCAATGAAGATGACGCTGTCTATGTTAATGAGGTTTTGATAAATCACCTGCAAAGTGATTCAAACCTCATAATCAATCAACTCTCCTCTGAAATGCTTGATGATGGTCTTATCGACAGAGATGAATTGCTTGATATTTGTGTGGATTTGATCAAATCAATAAATATTAATACTCAAGAGGATGTTCGAGTTCAATTTTCCCATAAACTTTCGAACGTCAAATCAATACCGGACAAAGAGTATTTTGAGCAGCTTCCTCTTGCATTTGACAAATCCGTCATCGAATTCTGCGGCTTGTTTTCCATTTTTGAAGTTCAAAAACAAAATATCATTAATGATTATGACGACCTATTGCAGCAGGATGTAGTGTCTCTTGACCTCGATGATTTAACAGAACATTCCTTTCAGTCTATTTCCGCTGTTGAAACCGACCCATCTCAACAGCATATACTTAATTCATTAGAATCTACCAGAAATATTTTAATTCAAGGTCCTCCTGGAACCGGTAAAAGCCAAACACTCACGGCTGTTTTGATAAACGCCCTAGCAAATCATAAGAAGACAATCGTCGTTTGTGAAAAAAGAACTGCACTCGAAGTCCTCCAAAATGCCTTAACCGAAAGAGGTCTGGGGGAGCTTTGTATCCTAATTAAGGACCCGATCAAAGATCGTCGTGCAGTTGTTAATTCGGTGCGTGATCGAATTGACAATGCACCATATCATAATACCGATGGTGTGATTTCAAAAGATTCATTGTCCACTATAATTAACTCTACGAAATCGCTTATTGATTCGATTAACAAAAAACATTCTAAATTAGACCAAAAATTGTTTTCCAGCGCCAATTGGACGCAAACAGTAGGTATGCTTCTTTCTGAAATGCGACAAAATAACGAAGATTATGAGTTGGATTTTGGCCAAATTAATTTTGAATTTGATTTGAATGAACTTGATGTTCTTCTTGAAATTGTTCAAAAAGGTCAGGCACTTTACGATAAATATAGACCATACCAAAATTTGTCATTCCTTAATTCAACAAAATTAGTTGGCGACAACCCTTATGCACTCGAACAGCGCATTAAGGATGACTTCAAAAACTATTCAAAAAAATTTCATGGTGATGACTCCAAAATCCGGAAAATTAGAACTCTATACGAATCTCACGATGATTTTTTTAATTTCAAAAAAACCAAGAGCATTGGATACAGACTGGCTGCTATCTTTGCAAAAAACAAACGACAGGTGTTGGCTGATCAAAAGAGGCTTTTTAAGTTATGCAATAATCTGGCCAACGAAATAAATAAAGATGGTTGGTGTCATTCAATAATAAATCTACAGTCAAGTTTTACAATAATTGATGACATCGAATCTTTGCTCTCTTCCTATCAAGAATATTTTGGTCATAAAGATGATGTTTTTCCTATTGAATTTAGTTGGTTTCACTTTTATAATTCCATTTCGGATGATCATAGAAAGCTTATTGATATGTTAAAGGAGAAAGATAATTGGAAAAGAGTGCTTCTAATTAATTATTTAAACAAGCTACTTCTAAAACATGCCTCCACAAATTTGCCCACAAGTGACAACGACCATAAAGAGCTGAGAAAATTACTTGGCAGTATTGAGGAAGTACAACTAAAGTATATTAAAGAATACTGGTATTTACAACAAATAAAAATAACAAGGGAGTTTAATGCTCGCAATCAAAATATAGCAGTGCAAAATCTTTATAATAAACGTAGTAGCCATAAGCACAAGCGGCTCTCGCTTCGCCAAATTGTCATGTATGATCCGGATTTGTTCACCACCTTTTTTCCAATTGTTTTGACAACGCCTAATGCTTGTAGCAATCTGTTCAATGCGAAGATCAAATATTTTGATATTGTACTTTTTGATGAAGCCAGCCAGCTGCGCCTGGAAGATAATTTGCCAGCGCTCTTGAAGGCCAAGCAAGTAATTGTCGCAGGTGACGAACATCAAATGCCTCCATCCAATTATTTTAGCAAGATATTCGATGGCATGGTTGAGGATGAAGAAGATATTGAAGAAGAGAATAATGCCGACCAAAACAATTTGGATATAGATGATTTGCTTTTATCATGTGAATCCCTTCTGGACTTTGCCTCTGAACTTAGATTTAAAAAACGCTATTTAGATTTTCATTATCGCTCGCAGCATCCTTACCTTATTGATTTTTCTAATCATGCTTTCTACAATAAAAGATTAAAACCCCTACCTAACATTAAACACTATACTCCTATCGAGTATGTCCCGGCAAATGGTGTGTATTCTGACCATGTGAATGAAATTGAAGCAGATGCCGTTTTGTCTATTATTCAAAACAATATTAATAGGCACTCAAACGGCCAATATCCATCTGTTGGTGTCGCGACTTTCAATATCGCTCAACGAGATTTGATTATTGACAAAATACGTAAATTGCAGAAAAAATCTCCTGAATTTTATCAAAAAATCACCGAGCTGCAAAATGCCGGATTATTTGTGAAAAATCTGGAGAATATTCAGGGGGATGAGAGAGATATTATAATTCTATCAACTACCTACGGAAAGGATGAGAATGGAAAATTTGCGCAGCGTTTTGGACCAATCAATCATAAAAAGGGATATAAACTTCTGAATGTAATTATTACTCGTGCCAAACATAAGCTTTATGTGTGCTCATCTATTCCGGAGGAGGTCTTTTTGGATTACGAAAGATTCTTGATGCAAGAGGGAGAAAACAATCGAAGAGCGATCTTCTATGCGTATTTGACGTACGCCAAAGCCGTAACTGAAAACAATGAAAAACTTAGGCAATCTGTACTCGATGATTTGTTGAAGTACTCTACTGACAGGCCGTCTTCGGACCCTCTTCGGGGGTTTGAAAAGGCCATATTTGAAAAAGAAGTGTTTCTTGCGCTAACTGATCATTTTGATAAAACGCACCTTTTTGTTAATTCGCAATTTGCCGGTTTCAATATTGATATTGTATTTGATCCGAAAATAGAGGGCGTACCCAAGATTGCTATTGAATGTGATGGGGCTAAAAATCACTCAAGTAAAGAAGCCTACTTATATGATCTCCACAGGCAAAAAATACTTGAAAAACATGGTTTTATATTCCATAGAATTTGGAGCACTAACTGGTGGCGCAATCCTACGAAAGAAATTAATCGCCTTGTTGAATTTATTAACCACGCAGTTGCAAGTGAAGCCTGACTGCTTAGAAACTCATGGATATGGATAGTCGTAGCTGTTTTGATGCCCATGCTCAACTGTTCGGGAGTTTTCAGCTTTTCACCAAGCCCCTTATCTGTC
>JALVEJ010000078.1 GCA_027031025.1 Flavobacteriales bacterium
GGCTAACGGCACCAGCATATTTAAGATGAACGGAACTTCCCATGATTTGTTTGTGGGATTTTACGGCGGCAATCCTATTTTTAAAGGGCAAAATCTCCTGTCACAAAATATTCAAGTTTTTCAACGCAGCGATGCCGATATGCACTTGTATCCTATACAAAAAATTACCGGCAATCTATATGGCTACGGCGATATTTACTTGTATCATCGCCCACCTGTAATTGATATTACGGAACATTATGCCGGTCATATTTATTTTGTAAATTAGCCATTCAATTCACCAGCTCATGAGTTCAAAAAAACAAAAACAACAAGGCGGGATGAAAATTCCCCGCTTCATTATTCATACAGGCAAATTGTTACAAGCCCTTTCGCCTACTTTGGCAACCAAATATGTCCGCTATTTATTTCAAAAACCTTTCAAACACAAAATACCCGAAGCAGAAAAAATATGGGCGGAACGGGCTGACATTTCCTACATCGCCATTCCTGAAATTAACAAATCCATAGCGGTTTACACTTGGGGCAAAGGCGAAAAAAAAGCTTTGATAGTGCATGGTTGGTCGGGACGTGCTACGCAAATGTTTAAAATCATAGAAGCGCTTTTGCAAGAAGGTTATACAGTTGTCAGTTTTGACGCCCCTGCGCACGGCAAATCTACCGGCAATAAAACCATGATGCCCGAATTTATCAAAACTATTGAAAAAATTACCAAAATTTTCGGACCCTTTGAAGTGGCTATCGGACATTCTATGGGAGGTATTTCTCTATTGAACGTACAAGGTAACCAGCCGCTCTTTAAAAAATTAGTCATCATTGGCGCACCGGATTCCATCTTTAATATTTTTCACAATTTTGTTAAACTAATGGAACTCAAACCCATTGTAGCCGAAAAGTTGATTGCTGTTTTTGAAAAAATTACCGGAAAACCAATTTTTGACTTTCATGGCAGCGCCCAAACCAAAAAGATCAAAGAACCGGTGTTGATTGTTCATGATGAAGACGATAAAGAAGTGCCGGTAACCGATGCTATTAACAACTACAAACAATTAAGAAATGGACAAATGCTCAAAACTAAAGGTTTGGGACATAGCCGGATCTTAAAAAATAAGGCGGTTGTTGATGAAATTGTCCATTTTATCCGTAAAAACAATTAAACATGTTGCGATTCTTTCTCCTGTTTTTTGCAACCGGCATAATGTATGCCCAACAACCTAAGCATTATGATTTACTTCATTTGGATGCCAAAATTAACATCAATCCTTATCAAAAAAAAGTTTCCGGCAAACTCATTTACCGGTTACAATTGCTGAAAAATACCGATAGTATTGTGTTTGATGCTCCCGGCATTAACATCATAAAAGTTAAAACCGGTTGTTTTAAAACACCCTTTCATCAGACAGACAAGTTGTTGATAATCAACAAGAAATATAAGAAAGACAAAACATACAAACTACAAATCACCTATCAAGCACAGCCACACAAAGCTATGTATTTTACCGGCTGGCAATCCGGCGGACGTAAACAAGTTTGGACACAAGGACAAGGCAAAGACAACAGCCATTGGCTACCGACCAATTCCGACCAAAATGACAAATTTACTTGGTATTTCAAAATCAGTTTTTCAAAAGATTTCCGGGTGATTTCCAACGGACAATTTCTGGGACGAAAAATGCAAAATGACAGTATAGCCGTCAGCGAATTTTCGCAAACAAAACCGGCACCCGCTTATTTGATGTTTATTGGAGCCGGAAAATATGCAGAGCAAAAAATTACCACTACAAACGGCACGCCGGTTTACAATTACCAATATCCCGACAAGCTCAAAAATGATAAAACTTACTACAAAACCAAAGAAATTTTTGATGCCGTAGCTAATGAAATCGGGGTTGCTTATCCTTGGCAAAATTATAAGCAAATCCCCTGTCGCGATTTTTTATACGGTGGTATGGAGAACGTTTCCGCTACCAGTTTTAATGGCGACCGATATATTGTTGACAGCATCGATTTTAACGACGTCAATTTTGTCAATGTCAGCGCCCACGAACTGACGCACCAGTGGTTTGGCGATTTGGTTACCGGCAAATCATCTGCCGACCACTGGTTACATGAAGCATTTGCCACTTATTATGCCCGTCTCATCGATAGAAAAATTTTCGGTAAAGCCTACACCGATTATCAAACTTATCTTTACGACCGGCAAATTATTGCACATCAAAAAACCGATACCATCCCGCTTCACCGCCCCAATGCATCGAGCTTGACTTACTATCAAAAAGGCGCCAAAATCATAGCAATGTTGAGACAAGAAATCGGTGATCAAGCATACAAAAAACTGATTAAAACCTATTTTAAACGTTTTGCCTTCGGCAATGCCGGGACACAAGATTTTAAACACTTGCTTTTTGAAGTTACAGGTGACAGTCTGCCGCAATTTTTCAAAATTTGGTTTGAAGATTACCGGATTCCGAAATTTGTATTGACGCAACGCTATGATAGCATTATTTTCAAAGAAAATTCACATCAATTACCCTTAGATTTTTTGGTGATTACCGATAAAAACATATACAAAACACAACAAAGCACCAGTTTTAAATTACCGGATTTTCAAAATATCAAAACCATAATAGCCAATCCGGACAATCAAAAATTATATGATATACATTTTACCAAACCGGATATTTGGCTCAAAAATCAAATACTGCATGCGCCTGATTTTATCGACCGATATCGTGCATTAATACAAATACGAGATTGGAATTTTAATCGAAAAGATGCTATTTTTCAACAACTTATCAACCGTAAGGAATATTTTCCCGTTTACAAGGAAATCATTCAACAAATCAAACATGATTTAACTGACCAACATGTGCAAATGCTGTCAAATTTGTTTCAAAAAGACTTGAAAACCCGTCAGCAATTAGCCATTGAATTGGATACGATACCCGCCAAGCTTAAAACGCCATACAAGTCTTTGCTCGATGACGCATCTTATGTTACCAAACAATCGGCTTTGTGGCACTATTGGGTGCAATTTCCCGCAGAAAGAAAAGCTATTCTCGATAAAACACAAAACCTTAAAGGTGGTAACGATAAAGCTTTCAGAATGACATGGTTGTCTTTGGCGCTGATAACCAAAAACTACAAAAACGTTGAAAAACAAGGTTTTACCAAAGAATTAATTGCTTATAGTTCGCCGCACTACAATATGCTCATCCGTTTAAACGCCTTTGAAATGCTGATGCAAATACAATTAATAAATGCAGATGTGATTGACCATTTGTTAGATGCCGCTTGGCATTTTAATTGGCGATTACATACGTCCGCCAGACGTTATTTAAAATCTTTGTATCAAGATGAAAATTACCGCCCGATCATTCAAAACCGGATAGAAAACTTGCCCGGAAAACAACGGGAATTTTTTAGAAAATATTTGAATAAATAATTCATTAATTCATTGCTTTTAGGTTATACCAATAAAGTATTATTACGATGCCATATAAAAAATAGTTTAATTCGTTGAACTATTGAATATGAAAGCGGTATAGTTCAATTTATTGGACTATATAGAATGTGTAAGCAGTATTATAACTAATCAATATAATCATCCCACTCTTTGGGTTTGGGGTCGTGTAATTTTCCTACGGATTTTGCTACAATAGTCGAAACCGTAGCATCTCCGGTAACATTAATCACGGTTCGCATCATATCCAAAGGGCGGTCAATGGCGAAAATTAATGCTAATGCCACCGGTAATTTTTCCGAAGGAAATCCCAATGCTTCCAAAACAATTACCAACATAATCATACCGGCACCCGGAACGGCTGCTGCGCCAATAGATGCCAATAGTGCGGTTAAAATAATGGTTAATTGATTGCTAAAACTCAAACCCTCGGGCCATAAAACTTGCAAGATAAAAACCGCAGCAACAGCTTGATAAAGACTTGTCCCATCCATATTAACCGTGGCACCAACAGGCAGCACAAAACTCGATACTTCTTTGTCGACACCGATATGTTCTTCAACGCGTTCCATAGTC
>JALVEJ010000079.1 GCA_027031025.1 Flavobacteriales bacterium
ACTTAATAAGTATTTACAATGCTGTTTGATAATATCAAGTCATGGTAGTTCAATTGTTATGTAATATTAACCCGAAAAATTCATAGATTTTTATGCGACTAAGTAATACCAACAAATTTGGGTATTTTGTAAATACCCAAATTTGAGGTATTTCTAAGTCGGGGTTTCACGCTTCCCTCCCCTATATCCATCGCAGATTCATATAATTCACTGCGTTTTATATGAATAATGCGGGTTAATTTGGTGGCATCGGTGTAAATGGATAGGCAGTACAACCATTTCCGTCATTGGTATTTATTGGTTCATTATCATCTTCATCATTATTATCATCATTATCATTAGAACTACTTGAAGAATTGCTGCCGGAATCTTCTTCCGCTTGTTTTTTAGCATCATTTTCTTCAACTGCCTCACCTATATCACCTCCAATTTTTGCACCAAGTACCCCACCTGCAATTATAGCCGGGGGCGCAGCTCCTGCCAAAAACCCAATACCCATACCAACACCTGCTCCAATTACTGAACCGGCTACTTTTTTCCAGCCATAACCTTGAACAGGAATGTCAGATCCACTGCCTGAATAAGTTTCAAGGTAATCTTTTGCTACAACTTTAATTAATACATTACCTAAATTGTATTTCTTAACTTTTTGTTTTTTCAATTTATGTAAATATTCTTTTTTTATGGTCTTACTGTTTAAAAGTTTATATAAGATAGCATATTGTTTTTTGGAAATATATTTATCTTTTGTTAAAGATTTCAGCGTATTGTTTACCAACTTATGCTGATTTTTATTGGATAAAGCATAAAAAGTTGCCATCGAGTTAACAAAAATGGATTGCTTCTTTTTTGATATTTTTCTTAAACTTTTTTTATGCTCACTTTTTAAAATGATGTTTTTATATTTTTCTCTTTTTTTTGAGCTATAAGCCATTTTTGATTGCCCAAATGAATTGCTAATAAATACTATTGTAAATACTAATAAAATTACTTTTTTCATGATTAAAATATTTAATTGGTTATTATTTCTTTATATTTTTCTTTTAAAAATTCGCCAACTTCTTTTTCCATTGCCTTCATTTGTTTATTATAGAATATGTAATATACTAACAAGGGAAGTATGACGCCTAATGCTACGACACCCACTGTAAAACCCATTTGTCCGAGTAAGGTTGGGAAACCACCTTTGACAATAAGCTTGTTTTTCAGCGGAAATACCAACGCACTGCAAGTTTTGCTTTTTGCAACTGCAATTACACCTTTTTGCCTTTCTGTTACTTGGTATTTGCTACCAAATTTTTCTTTTAATGCTTCCATAGCATCATCTACTGTGATGGCATTTTCTTTGATATTAAACTTCATAATTATTTATTTAAATTTTGGCATTTGACAGCCTTTTCCGTTCCAAGGTAATTTTCCTGCCGGTAAGGCTTCCTCAATCGTTATTTTGGGCAAAAATATATCAGCGTCCATTTTTACCGAACCACCTTGAACATTTAACCCGAGCATGCTGCGTAATTGGTTGGCGCCCGAGTTGCTGACATGCACCGCAGCATCTACATCTGCCCTACTCAATTCTTTGCGATTGGCATAAATTTTTGCCCATCTTTTGGCAACCGGAATTTTAATTAACAAGCTTTCATTACCGGCACTTTCGAGGTTTAATTGTTCCGATTCGTCTAAAATATCGGCAACACGCATTTTGCTGTTGATTTCTTTAAAATCGTACTTTGAATTGCCTGTAAACAGATTGTTATTTAGGGTTAAATTGGCACCTTTGCTGTAAATACCACCCATGTGTCCGAATCCAAATACATTATTCTCTACTAATGCAGTTAAGTTTTTATCCAAAGCCAGTCCGTCGCCACCATACGAGGCAACCGCATCGTGTTTCCATGTGAATAAAACAGTATTGTGTTTGACAATAAATTTGGGTATCAAACTCGCATCACTTCCCATATAGCCGGTTCTTGCCTGAATACCATAGCCGGTATTATTGATGCAAAAATTGTTTTGTATCACGCCTTTGCCACCTTGAAAAACCCGTACGGAAATAGCGCCTTCTGTTGGCGCCGTATTCATCACGACACAATTTTGCACGGCAATATTGGTAAATTTACTTCCCACAATGACAATTCCACCGGACTCCGGTGACGGATTCTGACCGGATTTAGGGCTTGCTTTTCTTCTTATGGCTAAATCTTTATTCAAATGATAGCGGTTACGAGGTCCGTTGTCGACTATGATACCATCTACTACAATGAGTCCCCCTTGCATTTTCTTTCCGTTTGCGTCTCTTAATTGATCGGTTCTGATATACAATCTGGGGGTGGTCAATTTCATATATTCGTTTACACCGGAAAAGATGGTTTTATGTTCTCCCCAAGGGTCTCTTGTAGTAAAAGAAGTATCATATCCACCATAAATTTGAACCGGCACATTGATTTCATCCGATCCCCTTTTTCCTTTACTCATATAAACGCCTTCGGCAATATAAATAATGTCATTAGGTTTTAAACGGTGTATGATATTTCCTAAATCTTTTGCCGGTTTGTTTTTGGTGCCTAATTGACCGGAACCGGTGGTTTTGCTCACATACCATATTCTACCTTTTGTGGCAGCATTTTTTGTTTTGGTGGTTTGTGCCGTTTTCTTTTTAGAAAACTTGTGCTTCAATTTTTTCAAATTAAATTGACCAAATGAATGGCTCGCAAATAATAAACTAAATGCGAATAAAAAAATGGATTTTTTCATCTGTTTATTTTTTAATTTTAACATTTCGGTCAGATATAACCTTTGATGATTAAAATAATCATTAGGTTGTGTGTTTAATAATTATTTTAATCATGTCGGTTTCATCTGTTTATAATTTTTTATTAAAGTGTATAATTAATTAAATATACTTGACCTAGTGTCGTGTCAGGCATATTATCACCATACCAAGCACTCGTTCTTTTTGCCGATAACGGCATTAATAATTTTAACCATAGCTATGGCTATGCTGAAAATTATATGCTTTGTTCTCGACAAAAATAACTTCGACTTATACGTCATAACATGCCTGACACGACACTAGATTAAAACAGCTTTTGTTCAGCTTGTGCTCTAATACTATAAAAAACATTATCTGTTGCTTTGATGTTTTTTATACGAATTTCAATATCGTCATTTGTGTCAATCATAAACTCATTTGGATCCGGTCTGCCTCTTGGAGGAGGAATAGCATGATAAAGAACTTTGGTTATAAGTAAATCACCATTATGAGCAAAAATTCGAACAAGTGCTTGTCCCCTGCGATTTGTTACATAAACACCTATTTTTACTCTTCCGGTACAGGGCTTTTTTATTGTAAAGGTTTTTTCTGCAAGACCCCATATACGTCCGGTCAACTTATCTTTACCGGGTATAACGCTGCGGTCTTTTGCAATGATTTCAGCCATATATTTAAAGGTATTTCCTACGGATTGGTTAACAATTTCAATTTCAACTTTATTAAACCAGTTTTTGGTATCTAAGCTTAAAACACGTGTTTCGGTTTTCTTGTAATTACCATTTTCAAATGTTATGCGTTTTTTTAATTTATTGTTAACATAGATATTGACTATGGTTTTGGCACGACCGCCTGTTTTACTGATTTTAATAGTTGCTTTACCTGATTTTACGTTTGTCTTTAAACGCCCCGGTGCCAGTGAATACACCACACCGCTTTTAGACGCTAAAACCTTTCTACATCCTTCAAATGAAGGACTTGTAAAACCTTTGGTTATTTTTTTAATTTTCTGAGCATTGACATTAAAAGTAAATAAGGTCAATATTACTAACAGAATGTTCATTTTGATTTTCATGATTTTTAAATTTTAGGTTAACAATTGATTATATGATTTTAACGCTGTTGTAACAAGAGTTGCACTTGTTGTTTTAGGACATCTATCTCATGCTGTTGTTGTTCAATGATGGCTTGTTGCTCTTGTATGGCTTTGGTCAGGGGTGCTACAAATTCGGCATAGCGTAGTCCGTAGTGATCGTTTGCGTTTTTAGGGGCATCTACGCCGTGAAAGTCATAACCTACACTTTGAGCAGCTTGCTCAACTTCTTGGGCGATAAAACCGGTTTGCAATTCGGCAGCTTTACGGCGTTCGCTTTCGGTTAAGCGCAAGTTATCCGGCGTTTTGTTAAACTTGGCAATGGCATCCATATCGAGGTGATAGGTTACGGGACGCAATTTTTTGATAAACGCCAATCCCACTACATTTTCTTGAATATCTTTTTTAAAGCGTCTGTCTGACACATTGGTCCAATTGGCATAGCCGCCTATACTGGATACCGAATTGTTACCAAGTCGTATTTGATTGCTTGCTGAAATTGATGCGTAATACCCTATTGCTGTTGAGTTATCGTAACTCCCCCCTGAATAAAATGTATGATATCCTACAGCGGTATTGTGAATACCATCAACGTTGTTGTATAGTGCCTTGCTACCAACCGCAGTATTTCTTTCTCCGGTAGTATTAGAACGTAAAGTAGAGTACCCTATAGCTGTATTATCATTAGCTGTGGTATTGTTTGATAAGGCAGAGTATCCTAAAGCGCAATTATATTTACCTGTCGTATTGTCACCTAATGCAATATATCCTATTGCTGTATTATTAGTACCCGTTGTGTTTGTTTTTAATGCTGAGTATCCTAAAGCTGTACTTCGTGAACCGGCATTATTTTGAAGAGCATACCTTCCTACACCTACGCAATAGGCACCGGAAGTATTGGAATTGTTTCCTAAAAAAACAGAAAAATGTCCGGTAAATGCATCGCTCAAATCGTTTAATTGGGTCGCACCAACAGGTATAGTTACCGAGTTTCCTTGAGAAATACTGAGGTGGTTACTGCCCGATAATGTTAGGTGTTGTATTTCATTTGTAGCGTTATGGTCGGCATCATTGACCGCATCAGTAAAAGAACCACCGCCGTTACTTAAAGTGACCGTATTACCGGTTTTACTAATGGTCTGAATTTCATTTGTAGCATCGTGGTCGGCATCATTGATATCATCTCCATCTGAAAGTCCTGTCGGCACATTGCTCAAATCGCTAAAATCGCCGCTAAATGCGTTGCCTGATTTGTCGGCGTATTTTGCATAGGGAACGGATTTTAGTGCAGTAGTACCAAAATCTTGGTAACCGCTTCCGGTATTGATTTCTACTTTTAAAAAGTGGTCTTCACTACTCCAGTCAATCGTGCTAAAATCACCGGAAACGACACTACCTTCGCCAATATTAAAAGCGATAATACCATTGGCATCGGTATTGCCGGTTTGGGTTTCTTGATAGACGGATGTTGTGCCGTTTTCTAGAACCGTAAATTTGATACTGATGACTTGATTGGCAATCGTATTGCCGTTGTCGGTAATAAGTGCTTTATAGTTAAAGCCGTTTTGAGCCAAACTTACACTTACAATCAATAGAGCAATTAAGCTCATGTACTTTTTTTTGATAAATACTTTTGTTTTCATAATATTACTTTTTAGGATTTATTTTTTAATGATTTTGATACTTTTACGTTTTTGATTTTTTCTATCAATAACAATCAACAGGTATCCGGCTGATGGTATTCGGCTAATGTTAAAGTTTTGTTTTATGCCTTGAGCTGACCTGTGAAAGATTTGCTTGCCCTGCATATTGTATAAATAATATTCATAAGTGCCGGTTTGCGGCAAGCTTATCGTAAAATCTTCTGCTACGGGATTGGGATATACCGAAATACCGGAAATAATACCATAGTCCGTGATACCCAAAGCTGTGCTTATATCCGGTCCTACAAATCCTTCGGAAAGATGGGTATTGCCCATATCGGCTTCATTGATATTGGTTTCTCCAATAGCAAAAACAATGGTCTTACTACCATTGGTCTGACTGCCACCCGATGTAGAAATACTGCTTTTTTGTACGTTTACTTGTGCCGTTATACCGGTTACAAGCAAGAGTGATGAAATAAATAGAATCTTTTTCATAGGTTTTTAATTTTAAAGGTTAACAATAATTTTATAATGCTAAATTTTTATGTTTTTTATAGTTTTAGTATGCTCATCAGAAATTGAAATAGTATAATCTCCCTTTTGCAAACCTTTAATTTCAATCGTATCATTTATCGGTTTCATATAACCATTATAAATATTCATACCTTTCCTATTACATATTTGTAAATAGTAAGAGGAACTACTACAATCATTAATCACAATATATTTTGATTCCGGATGTACGCTAATGGTCATATTTTATTTGTTTATGGGGTAAAAGTAGGCATGTTACAATCACAAAAATGAATTATTTGGTTAACAGAAAGATTTTTTTAGTAAACGACATGGTCTGTTAAGTAAAAGTTTAAAAGCCTCTCATTATTTGAATTTCAAAAAATATTTTTAAGTAATGATAACGGCAAAAAGTATTTAGCAGAATTAAAATAAAAAAAATGATTATGTTTATAAAAAATGCGGTTATACCAAGAGCTGCGAAGGTCATATTCTTTTTTAATATAATGCAACTATTCTCAATATGCAGAATCACCTATTGCTAACACTTTATTTTATAAGCTTAAATTTGATTTGTTAAAAGCCTTCGATAGTATGACTCTATATCGATAAAGGTGTAGAATTTATATAATATCTCAAATAATAATACCCCCGACATTCATCGGGGGCAATTAAATTGTCTATATGTTTTATTATAAAAATTTACCCTTCGGGCTTATTTAGTAAACCCAGTAGGGATAAAATTATTTAAAAGATAATAGAACATGATTATATAATTCTTAACCAAATTTATTATTACCCATACGAAACAACATAGAGCCAAAATTTTTATAATAGCAGTTTAATTATAAATCAATTTTTTTATTCTTTTTCAAGCTCTTGGATTCGTTTTTCCAATGTTTTTATCTTTTCTAACTTTTGTTTTAAAAGTTTGTTTTCTTGCATAATCGTCTTCATTTTATTTTTCAGTGATTTATTATCATCTTCCAAACTTTTAACCTTATCATTCAGTTCTTTAATTCCGGCGGTTAAAATAGGTGTCAGTCGCGAATAATCCACCATCATAGGAGCGGTATGAACATCACCGTTGGGGTCGCCGCTGACGGCTTGCGGATATACGGTTTGTAATTCTTGGGCGATAAAGCCGTATTCTTTTTTCCCCGGAAGGGCTTTGTATTCATATTGTCTCGGCTTTATCTCATTGATGATATGCAAAGCATCATCAATGGATACGATATGGGTTTTCAATCGCCGGTCGGAAGTGGTTTGGTAAAGCACACCGGTTCCGTTTCCTACAATTTTTCCGCTATTGGTTCCACCTCCGGTTCCAAATCCCTGAACAAAACCTATAAAGTAATTATTATTGGTCGTAGTGGTGGGTGCGAGCCTGATTTTTACCCCCTTTGCCGTTGATGATGCCAAAGTGTTATAAAATTCAGCCACATAGCCGTTTGTATTGTCGTCTTCCACAAACAAACGGGTAGAAAAATTATTGGAACCAATGGAGACATTTCCGTATGTATAAATATCATCATTAATATTGTTAGGTGGGGTACCTCCGGCTTCGTACCAGTCGGCATCTTGAAGTAATGATAAATCCACCGTTTGCGGTACCATACCATCATTTTCCAATGAAAGGTTTAAAGTCGTTCCGGTAAGGTTAAATTGGTCAATGGTTTGATCATCAGTATTATCCAAATAACCGGATAAATCGACAGGGGTTGTATCGTTGGTTAAACTCAATGTATTACCGGATAAAGATAAATCTTGGTTATCGGTATTATCTAAATAACCGGATAAATCAACGGGCGTGGCATCATTGGTTAAACTCAATGTATTACCGGATAAAGATAAATCTTGGTTGTCGGAATCATTAATAATATTGTTCGGATCTACAAACGACACATTACCGGCACCGTCGGTAGCCATGACTTGGTTGGCAGTGCCGTCTGTTAAAGGCATATTGTATTCGTCATTGATGTTCATCAGTCCGCTTTTATATATAGTCAAGGCATTTCCCTTGAGGAATGTAGATGTGCCGTTTCCCACGACAAATAATCGATCGGAAGGGTTCCAAGAAATAGCAGTATTGGGCGAATAGTTTGAATTAAACATCCCTACAACAGTTTCCCCATAAGAATATGCGGTAGTGTTATATCCCATAGCAATAGAATTATTACCAGATGCAGCTGTAGATTGTCCCATAGCAACAGCCACCGCACCGGATGCGGTATTATTTATACCTATTGCAACTGATGCAAATCCTAGAGCTTCCGAATGATCTCCCATTGAAATTGCAAAATCAGTATAGGATTTTGATGATAAACCTGCAGCAAAAGCCCCTCTACCTTTTGCTAAGGTATTTTGGCCTGTTGCAAATGAATAATCACCAACATAAGCATCGGACCAAATAAATCCATCGAATTGATTGTTTTCGTAAACAATATTCCCGGCTCTAAAAGCGGCTTTTTTTGGATTAAAAAACATTTTTGCCTTAAATCCGGCAGGTAAAAAACCGGAGCCATGACCAAAAGTTCCCGTTACATGAAAACCATCACCTCCATTTATCTCTACCGCCCCATTATCGGCTGTAATAATACGTCCTGCACCGGCGCCACCTTCATCATAGGCTTGGTCGAGGGTGTTTTTAGCAATAATTGTAGAAGGATCTACAAATGACACATTACCGGCACCGTCGGTAGCCATGACTTGGTTGGCAGTGCCGTCTGTTAAAGGCATATTGTATTCGTCATTGATGTTCATCAGTCCGTTTTTATAAATGGTCAGGGCATTTCCCCTGAGGTATGTAGATGTGCCGTTTCCCACGACAAATAATCGATCGGAAGGGTTCCAAGAAATAGCAGTATTGGGCGAATAGTTTGAATTGTACATCCCTATGACGGTTTCGGCAAAGGAAGGTGCCGTGGTATAAAATCCCATGACGGTGGATATATTGCCGGATGCAGTTGTATAACGTCCTATCGATGTAGCATATAAGCCGGAGGCAAGTGTATTATCCCCTATGGCTGTTGAAAAATTTCCGGATGCAACAGTCGTATTTCCCATAGCGGTTGCAGATTTGCCGGAAGCTTCGGTTAGCACACCGAAAGCCGTACTCGACTCACCGGAAGCCAGTGTATTGCGCCCGGTTGCAAAGGAATACCGCCCGATATTCACATCATCCCACACATCATTGTGAAAATCTCCGAAATTTCCTTGTATATTACCGGCTCGGAATGCGGCTTTCCGGGGATTAAAAAACATCCGGGTACCTACTCCGCTCAAGTTAACGGCATCTCCCAAATAAAGAGCTCCGGTTACTTGAAATCCGTCATCGCCATTGATTTCAACAGCTCCGTTATCGGCTGTAATAATACGTCCTACACCAGCACCGCCTTCATCATAGGCTTGGTCTAATGTGTTTCGCGTATCACTAATGGGTATCCAAGAAGTGGAATTGTTATCCCAATAATAAAAGCCGGGAAGATGACTACCCGAAGCAGTCGTCAAATACACCAGCATACCATGTTGGGCGGCTAATGGATGAGGGATGGGAAAAGCATCTATACGGGGAATTAAAATACCATCGGTGTATGAAGGAACAGCTTGATTAGTAGCCGTTATATCTAATGTCGCCTTTGGGCTTGTATTATTGATACCTATCTGAGCGGTAGATATCATATAACAAAAAAACAGAACCGGAATTGTCAAAATTGCTTTCATAATTTATTATTTAGGTTATCATTTTATATTTCAATTTTGTTAAAAAATAGCATATATTGTAGTAATAAACACATAAATCGCAGACAAAAATTCATCAATTTTGATTTATTTATTTAAAGTAAAAATATTGTTTTTGAAACTATCAAATAGTATTTTTTGATAAACGACAGAAAATTTATGTTAAACGACATTTTATGTAACATTAGTAACATATCGAATAGTTTAATATTTATTAATAATTTTAAGAATTTGTAATAAAATTGTCCTTACAATTATGTATTTTTGTATTATTAAACACAAACAAATATTATTTATGAAAAAAACATATACTTTATTTCCATTTTTATCATTTATACTTTTAAGTTGGCAACTACACAGCCAAACACCGGCTAATGACACCTGTTCGGGGGCAGAAGTTTTACCGGTAGATACCAGTTGTAATTATGTGGTAGCCAACACTCAAAGCGCTACTGATTCGGGCGTTCCTAGTCCGGGTTGTGGAAGCTATCAAGGAGCAGATTTATGGTATACTTTTACCGTCCCGAATATCACATCAACAGAATCCATTATTTTATCTACGAGCGCCATAGCAGGCAGTAATGTTAATGACACCGGTATGGCATTATATTCGGGTGATTGTAATAATCTAACATTGGTTGAATGTGACGATAGTGATTCACCGGGTAATTTTTCGAGAATTGTCTTAAAATATCCTAGCCCGGGTTCGGTATATTATGTGCGTGTATGGGTCTATGACAATGATTATGCGGACGCTTTTAATCTGTGCGCTAAAATAGAAGATATACCGGCAAATGATCTTTGTTCCGGTGCCGAACCAATTACCGTTTATCCACCGGGTGGTGGTGCAGGAAATGAAATTTCCGCTCATACCTTGACGGCCACTTTTAGCGGACAATACTCTTCATGTGATTCTTATGGACAAAATTTGGATTTATGGTATTCATTTACAGCCCCGCCATCAGGAAAAATTAAAGTGATAACGGGTGGAGATGAAGGCAGAAATATTGAAGCGGCTGTGTACGATAGTTGTGGCGGAACGGAACTCGAGTGTCATGGCAATAGTAATATTAAAACTTTTTCAGGTTTAACGCCGGGGCAAAGTTACCTATTACAAGTTTGGCATGATACTTCACACGTTGGAGACTTTACACTAGTTATTGAAGATGTAGGCTTTAGCAACATTGTTTTCGATACCGATATTATGCCCAATTGTAGCCAGAATCAATTTTCGGTTAATGTTAATGTCACCGATTTAGGCGGTGCCCAGTCTGTCACAATTAGTGATGATCAAGGAAATCCGAGTCAACAACTTACTAGCACAGGAACTGTAACATTCGGTCCTTACAATTCAGGCGATACAGTTGTTTTTACGGTCACTAATGATGCCGATAACTCTTTTACAACCAGTCAAACCGTGCATTATATTTGTCCACCCGAAAATGACGATTGTGCCAATGCCATAGAAGTTACTTACCCATTACCATATACTAATACCCAAGATGCAACCGGTGCAACCAATAATTCCGGTTTTATTTCTTGTAACGGCAATGGTATGAATGATGGTGTCTGGTATAAATTCACAGCCGAGACGGTTAATGGTGATTTGACAATTGAAGTTCGTCCGCAAGGTTGGGATGCAGAAGTAGCAGTATATACAGGAAATTGTAATAACCTAAATTGTGTAAGCCGGGCTGATGTAGGAGGGACAAATGTTAGAGAAACCATCAATTTTACGCCGGTATCGGGTACTGATTATTATATCAATATAGGCTATTGGAGTGATTCAAATGACGGGAATGAAGGCCCTTTTACCATAACAGTTTCCGGTGATATCACCGGTGTGGACAAACTTAACAAAAACGATTTTAAATTTTACCCAAATCCTTCTAAATCAATAATCTATTGGGATTCAAACAGACCGGTTGAAAAAATACAAATTACCAATCTGTCAGGCCAAATAATAATGACGTTGAAAAAACCAGTTACACCCTATTTTAATATTTCCAATTTGAATAAAGGCATATATTTTATAAATGTTTTTATAGATGGCAAACAAGCCACCTATAAGATAATTAAAATATAAAAAACATCAAATGATTAATATAAAAAGCTTGACATTTTAATTTTGTCAAGCTTTTTTTGAAAGAAAGATTATGTTTAAAACCTTATCTAAGCTTGTGTCGAATCTTTTTGATTATCTTTATTTTGTCTGTTATCTGGTTTGTCATCAGTATTTTTTTCAATTTTTTTGTCATCAAAAGGCCGTTTACCGAGGATTTCTTCCAAATCTTCTTTAAAAATGACTTCTTTCTCCAACAAACGTTCGGCTAATTTAACCAACTTATCTTTATGCTTTTCTAAAAGTTTTTTAACCCGTTGGTATTGTTCTTCTATAAGTTTTGAAATTTCTTCATCGATAATTTCAGCTGTTTTTTCACTGTATGGCTTGGTAAAACCATATTCTTGACCGGAAGAATCGTAATAAGTTAAATTACCAATTTTATCATTCAATCCGTAAACGGTTACCATGGCACGGGCTTGTTTGGTTACTTTTTCCAAATCGTTAAGGGCGCCGGTAGAAATATTACCAAATATGACTTCTTCTGCAGCCCGTCCGGCTAGGGTTGCCGCCATTTCATCGAGCATGTGTTCTTTTTCAACCAAAACCCGTTCTTCGGGTAAATACCAAGCGGCACCAAGTGACTGCCCCCGTGGAACAATGGTAACTTTAACCAATGGATGCGCATGCTCCAATAACCAACTGGCGGTAGCGTGTCCGGCTTCGTGATGCGCCACCCGTTTTTTCTCCTCTGGTTTAATGACTTTATTTTTCTTTTCCAAACCACCGATAATACGGTCAACCGCATCAAGAAAATCTTGACGTTCTACCTTTTCTTTATTTTTTCTAGCGGCAATAAGAGCAGCTTCATTACAAACATTGGCTATATCGGCACCGGAAAATCCGGGGGTTTGCTTGGCTAAAAAATCCACATCTACATCTTTAGCTAATTTTAATGGTTTTAAGTGGACTTCAAATATTTCTTTTCGTTCATGCAAATCGGGTAAATCTACAAATATTTGACGGTCAAACCGGCCGGCACGCAACAAAGCTTTATCTAAAATATCGGCTCGGTTGGTTGCACCAATCACAATAACATTATCTTTTGAGCCAAAACCATCCATTTCGGTTAATAATTGGTTGAGCGTGTTTTCGCGTTCATCATTGCTACCGGTAAAATTGTTTTTACCCCGCGCCCGTCCTATGGCATCAATTTCGTCAATAAATATAATAGACGGCGATTTTTCTTTGGCTTTTTTAAACAAATCACGGACGCGAGAAGCACCAACACCTACAAACATCTCCACAAAATCAGAACCGGACAAAGAGAAAAACGGCACTTTGGCTTCGCCGGCTACGGCTTTTGCCAATAAAGTTTTACCGGTTCCGGGAGGTCCTACCAATAAAACACCTTTGGGAATTTTACCACCTAATTTGGTATATTTTTCGGTATTCTTTAAAAAATCAACTATTTCTTTAACTTCTTCTTTGGCGCCTTCCAATCCGGCAACATCTTTAAAGGTTGTTTTTTCTTGTTTCTTGGCGTCATAAAGTTCGGCACGTGATTTACCGATACTAAAAATACCACCGCCACCGGGACCACTACCACCGGTTGCACCTGACATGCGTCGCATCATATACAACCAAAAGCCGATAATTAAAACCCAAGGCAACACATTCATCAAAAATCCCATGAAATAATCGGTAGTCGTTTTAAATCTATATTCGACGGGAATACCTTTGGCTTTGGCATGATCCAATTT
>JALVEJ010000080.1 GCA_027031025.1 Flavobacteriales bacterium
AGGTTTAAGCGGTCAAGCCTTTAAAGAAATGGTAAAATTTGTCAAAGCTTTATATAATGCATACACAAAAAATGATGCTTCTTTGTTTGAAATCAATCCGGTTTTAAAAACTTCAGATAATAAAATTTTAGCAGTTGACTCTAAGGTAGTTATTGATGATAATGCCTTGTTTAGACATAAAGATATTGCTGCCATGCGTGATACAAGAGAGGAAAATCCGGTTGAAGTGGAAGCCAAAGAAGCCGGTTTGAGTTATGTTGATTTAGATGGTAATGTGGGCTGCATGGTCAACGGTGCCGGATTGGCTATGGCAACTATGGATTTGATTAAACAAGCCGGTGGTGAACCTGCCAACTTTCTCGATGTTGGTGGAACTGCTGATGCCGAACGGGTAGAAAAGGGTTTTCGTATCATTTTAAAAGATCCGAAAGTTGAAGCTATCTTGGTTAATATCTTTGGAGGTATTGTTCGGGCTGACCGTGTAGCACAAGGTATTGTCGATGCTTATAACAATATGAAAGGCGAAATTCATGTACCAATCATTGTCCGTTTACAAGGAACCAATGCTGATAAAGCCAAAGAGTTGATTGAAAAATCCGGAATTCCGGTTCATTTTGTAACTGAATTCAAAGAGGCGGCTGATAAAGTTCAAGAAGTTTTGAAACAAAAACAAAAAGTATAAATCGGATTTATAAATTGTAATTTTAAAAGCTGGTAACAAAAGTTACCGGCTTTTTTGCTTTTTTTGTGTTTTTTTTAAAAACAACTTACATTTTTTATGAATTTTTCTTGCTTTTAGATATTAAAGCCTATAACTTTGCATAAAAATTAATTTAGAATGATTCTAAAAAAAATATTTTATTTTTACTGGGAAGGTTTTAAAGAAATGAGCCCACGTGGTAGAAAACTATGGATGATTATTCTGATTAAGCTTTTTATCATGTTTGGTATTTTAAAACTTTTTTTCTTTCCCGATATTTTAAAGGAAAATTTTAAGAATGACACGGAACGTATTAAGTATATTGAGAATCAATTAATTATAACAAATTCTAAGGACACGATAAATAAAAAATAAAAGATTATGGAACATATTAATTGGGAATTAGTCGATTGGTCGCGGGCACAGTTTGCACTAACGGCTTTGTATCACTGGATTTTTGTCCCTTTAACCTTAGGCTTGTCATTTATGTTGGCCATTATGGAGACTATTTATGTCAAGACAGGTGATGAAAAATGGTTAAAAATTGAAAAGTTTTGGTTAAAATTATTCGGAATCAATTTTGCCATTGGGGTTGCCACCGGTATCATTTTAGAGTTTGAGTTTGGAACCAATTGGTCCAATTATTCCTGGTTTGTCGGTGATATTTTCGGAGCGCCACTAGCCATTGAAGGTATTATGGCATTTTTTATGGAATCGACCTTTGTAGCCATCATGTTTTTCGGGTGGAATAAAGTAAGTAAAAAAACACATTTATTAGCTACTTGGTTGACGGCTATAGGTAGTAATTTGTCAGCCTTGTGGATTTTGGTTGCAAATGGATGGATGCAAAATCCCATAGGTATGACTTTTAATCCCGATACGATGCGTAATGAAATGACAGATTTTTGGGCGGTCTTATTCAATCCGGTTGCAGTCAATAAATTTATTCATACCATTACTTCTGCCTATACTTTTTCGGCATTGTTTGTGATAGCCGTCAGTGCGTATCTTTTATTGAAAAAGAAAGATGTGGCTTTGGCAAAATACAGTATGTTATTGGCTTCGGTTTTTGGTTTTGTCGGAATTGTTGCAACTATAATTACAGGAGATGGTTCGGCTAAGCAGGTGGCACGTTACCAACCGATGAAATTAGCTGCCATGGAAGGTCTTAAAAAAGGATCGCGGGGCGCTCCGTTAATTGCCATAGGAAAACCTAAGCACTTAAAAAACGAACCGACTCACAAAGAAGTTTTTAAGGATTTGAAGGGGGAAGATCAATTGGATGTAACGGCTGAAGGTTTTGAAATTCCCTACGGTTTATCAGTCTTAGCATTTAATGACCCGGATGCTTTTGTTCCCGGTGTTGATGATTTGGTTTATGGCAATGAAAAGGAAGGTATTCGATCATATAAAGAACGTATCAAAAGTGGCAAAATCAGTATTGAAGCTTTGGCTAAATATAAAGCAGCTAAAAAATCAGGTGATACGGAGACGGCTCAAAAATATTTAAAAATATTTAGAGAACATTTTATAGACTTTGGTTACGGTTATTTTGACGGACATGATTTAAACGAATTAATTCCTCCGGTGGCCATTACTTTTACATCTTTTCATACAATGGTTATTTTGGGAACATGGTTTTTAATCTTTTTTATTTTGGTATACCGGGCTGTGATGCGAAATACCATTGAAAAGAAAAAATGGTTACTCCGGCTAGGTGTTTTGGGTTTGCCCTTAGGTTTTATCGTTCAAGAAGCCGGGTGGATTACGGCAGAAGCCGGTCGAATGCCATGGGTGATTCAAGATTTGATGCCGACCTTTGTAGCTGTATCTCATCTTAAAAGCACCAGTGTGATGATCACTTTTTTCTTGTTTTTCATCACATTTACGGCATTGTTAATTGCCGAATTGAAGATTATGTCAGCAGAAATAAAAAAAGGATTTAATAATTAAAAATTTACAATTATGTTTGAAGCATTATCAAATGAAAATTTACAAATATATTGGTGGATAATCATTTCTTTATTAGGTGGTTTTTTGGTGTTCCTATTATTTGTACAAGGTGGTCAAACCTTGATAGATAAGTTGAGTGACAATGAAGAAGAAAAAACGGTCATCATCAATATCATTGGGCATAAATGGGAATTTACATTTACCACTTTGGTTGTTTTCGGTGGCGCTTTTTTTGCGTCATTCCCGTTGTTTTATTCCACCAGTTTCGGAGGCGCCTATTGGGTTTGGTATGCTATTTTATTTGCTTTTATAGTGCAAGCGGTTTCTTATGAATATCGAAAAAAGAAAAATAATTTTTTAGGACACAAAACTTTTGAAGCATTTTTGAAGTTTAATGGTTTTGTAGCGCCGTTTTTATTAGGTGTCGCCGTATCAACATTTTTTACCGGTAGTCAGTTTAGCATACATAAAGATAATATTGTCAAGCTAAACAGTAATGTCGAAGCTATTATATCACAGTGGCAAACGCCTTGGCATGGATTGGAAGCGCTTTGGACAACTGAACATTTAGCATTTTTGCAAAATATTTTGTTGGGTTTGGCGGTTTTGGTTTTGGCGCGGTTAAATGCTTTATTATATATTAGAAAAATGACTAATGAACCAAACATATTGCAGAAAGTTAATAAATGTATCCCCAGACATAGCATACTGTTTTTAGTTTTGTTTCTGGTTTGGTTCGTTCGTTTGTTGTTGATTGACGGCTTTGCTATCAATCCGGCAACCCAAAAAGTTTTTATGCAATCGCACAAATATTTTGATAATTTGACGGATTTACCATTAACATTATTCATCTTATTAGCCGGTTTAACAGCACTTTTATATGGATTGTATAAAGCTAATTTTAAGGCAGACGAAAAGGCTATTTGGTTTACCGCAGCAGGTACAATTTTAGCGGTTATTGCTTTGTTTTTTATGGCCGGTTTTAATCATACACCCTATTATCCGTCTACTTACGACTTGCAAAGTTCCATTTCAATAGCCAATAGTTCGTCCAGCCGGTTTACTTTAATAGTGATGGCTTATGTTTCATTGATGGTGCCTTTTGTTTTAGCCTATATTATTTGGGCTTGGCGTGCTATGGATGCTAAAAAAATTGACCAAAAAGAATTGGAAGAAGAATTAGAAAAATATTAAAAACTTACGATTATGACTTACGCATTAATACATTTTATCAGTTGGCCTATCATTATTTATTTGGGATATAAACTGAGTTTTTGGGCTATAAAAAAATATGAAACGAAATATGGCGATTCATAAA
>JALVEJ010000081.1 GCA_027031025.1 Flavobacteriales bacterium
TTTGTCAACGATAATTGCTTTTACTCTTGATGCAATGTCAGACATAATGTTTATTTTTATTGATTAATGTTCGGCAAAAATAAAAAACTTTGTAAATATACAAGTTTTTTTGGTCATTTTTTTCTTATTTACCCAAAATCGTGCCATGATTTTGGTTTAATACCATTATAATATATGAAATTTGATAAATCACTTTCAAAAATTTCCTGCCAACAAAATCATTTCATTTCTTTTTGTTCCGGTTTATAGCGCTCTATTGTCAATAATAACTAAATTTGTCAAAAAAAACAAACTCAATTTTAAAATGAATTACATAGATATCAAACCCGAAGTAGCCGAAGCGCTTCAAAATAAACAGCCGGTTGTGGCATTAGAATCGACTATTATTTCGCACGGTATGCCTTACCCTAAAAATATGGAAACGGCTTTGCAAGTTGAAGCGGTGGTGCGGGCGGAAGGCGCTGTGCCGGCAAGCATTGCTTTGATGGATGGTAAAATAAAAATCGGTTTGACCAAAGCAGAAATAAAACTTTTAGCACAAAAAGGGCGAGAAGTGATCAAAACCAGCCGTCGTGATATACCTTATGTTTTGTTGCATAAATTGACCGGCGCTACTACGGTTGCCGCTACAATGATTGCTGCCGAAAAAGCCGGTATTAAAATATTTGCCACCGGTGGAATAGGCGGTGTGCATCGCGGCGCTAATGAAACATTTGATATTTCCGCCGATTTGCAAGAACTGGCAAAGACCAATGTGGCTGTAGTTTGTGCCGGTATCAAATCCATTCTCGATCTAGGCTTAACACTTGAATACCTTGAAACTATGGGCGTACCGGTTTTAGGCTATCAAACCGACGAATTACCGGCATTTTATACCCGCAAAAGCGGTTTTAAAGTAGATTATAAAATGGAAGGCCCGCAAGAAATAGCCGATTTGTTGCAAGTCAAATGGGCTACCGGATTAAATGGGGGCGTGGTTATTGCTAATCCTGTGCCCGAAGCTTATGCGTTAGACGAACGCGTTATGCAAAAAGCCATTGAACAAGCCCTTGCCGCACAACTAACAGCCGGTATTAAAGGCAAAGACAGTACGCCTTTTTTGTTGGCAAAAGTCAAAGAATTAACAAGCGGACAAAGCTTGGTGTCTAATATTGAGCTGGTGCTTAATAATGCCCGTTTAGCCGCCAAGATTGCAGGTTATTGCTTATAAATACGGATGATTGTATCAAATGCAAAGAACAACTTGTTAACATAACGCTTTTTTCGAAATAAATAAAGCTTTGTTGTTGAAGAATTATAAATACAATCGATATTTATATAAGACAAACTCAATTTTTTAGTTAAAAAAATAAAAAATTGTAAAAAATAATTAAAAAACCCATTTTTTTTTTTTTTTTTGTTGGGATTTTGTTATTAAGTTTGTTGTCATAAAACCAAAACAACCTGCCTATGACATAAGTATAAAGTGTAAAACCAAAAAAAGGAACATCACCTTGAGCCTAGGAAACCTTGGTGACGTTCCCTGAATGTCAAACTATGTTTAACGGTGCAAAGTTACGCATTTTTAGTTAAACATGGTTTGCTGACACCTAACTTCTTGTGACGAGGGAAGTGAAAGGGCTCGTCAAATAAAAATATGTTTAATTAAAAATTTTAGAAATTATGAAAAAATTACTTCTTATTTTTATTATATTATTTCATTTAACTTTTTATGGTCAAAAAGAGTCTATTTGTAGAACGCCGAGTTATACAAATTGGACTTATATGCAACAATTGATTAACCTCAATATTGCAAATTCAAGTGGTTTTATAAATCAATCGGACATGCATGCTAAGGTTAAAATTTATGTTCATGTTATCCGCAGATCAAATGGAACAGGAGGACAAACAATTTCAAGCACACATCAAGCAATAGATATTTTAAGAGCAGATTTTTGTCCTGTTAACATTTTTTTTGATTGGGATGGTGAAATTGATTTTATTGACAATACAAACTTTTTTAATTCACCATCAGATTTAATATTTAACGTAAATAATCACAATGATGGAATTGACATTTACCTTTTTGATGATAATGCGCCAGCAGGAGGTTTAGCAAATGGGGTTGGAATATCATCGGAATACTATGTTTCAGGTAGCTATTGGTATTATCCTTACAATTCATTAATAACTTCTCACGTTATTTCTCATGAAATGGGACATGTTCTTTCTTTATGGCACACACATCATGGAACTTATTATGAAGGAGGTGATCCAAGTCAATGTCCCGAATTGGTTGATGGTACAAATTCATCTGTTTGTGGTGATTATATTTCAGATACACCTGCTGATCCAAATATTCAATTTAATGTAAACCAAAATTGTGAATGGACCCTTAGTGGTGTAGATTCCAATGGAGATTTTTATACACCTGACACTTCTAACATAATGTCTTATTCATCCCCCGATTGCATGAGTTATTTTAGTAACCAACAAGGGCGTTGGATGTTAAATGCTTTAAATACAATTCCGTTTTTACAAAATTTATCAAAAATTGGTTATGGTGCTGTTGATATAAATTCAGTTGATTGTGGAAATAATTCATCATCTTCAATAGATTCAATTAAGAAAGTTAAAGTTTTTCCAAACCCAACAGATAATATAATTACCTTAACTTTTAATAATGCATCAGAAATTAAAGAAATATCAATCAAAGATAAATTTGGTAAACTTATTTATCATGATTTTTGTAATGAGAAGTCAACTACAATAAATACCGAAACCTTTCAATCCGGACTGTATTTTATAGAAATAAAAGATGCTGATAAAACTTTCATACAGAAAATAATAATTCAACCTTAAAATTTAATACCATGAAAACACTATTTTTAAACATTTTAATGTTTGCAACTATTTTTGTAAGTTGTAAGAAGACTAAGACAACAACAACACCAAATGATGAATTAAGCGGTAGATGGTCTCTAGTTGAGATTTCTAAAGGTTTTGGCGGTTCCGAAACTTTTAGAGTCAATGATATTATTTGGGAATTTAACTCAAATAATACCATTAATGTTACCTTAAATGTAAATCCTAATTTGGAGATTCCTTTGGATGCCCCAGGTATATATAATTATACCGTTAATGGTAATCAAATAACATTACCAAATGGTATTACATTTGAGTTTAAACTATTATCAAACGGAACTATGTTAAGACTCTCAGATAATGGAGCTGCCGACGGTGATATTGTCACATTACAAAAAATATAATTAACATGGGTTTGTAAAGTGTGGTTTTATTAATATGAGTTGTTGATTTTTTATAATTTGAACAAATAATCTAATTTTTATTTTGGGCTGTCTCAAAAGGGTTTGCATATTCGGGTAGGCAATTCGAGAATTTTTCAAATACTCAATTCTTATAAACGAATCCGATTCTTTAGAGACAGTCTCACTTCTATTATTTTTTGTTTTTAGGGCTGAATTGGTTTCAAACCTTACCAATGACCAAGTTTTTTATACCCAAATTGATACCCCCTTGTATTTATTGGTAAATAAACATCAAATTTTTGCACGGCATGTTATTTTTTCGTTGAGTTATATGTTTTAAATGGCAATTCTATATTAAATCAACAGGCCGTTTCTAAAAAGAAAAACCTTTGTAAGTTAAATCGGTAATTTATGTAAATTTGCATTTTAAACCGGACTTTACCAAAAGTCTTAAAAAAAGGGGGCTATTAACCGATGAAATATTTTCCATACATTATTATATTTGTTATTTTGCTTAATGCTTGTGCCAGAGTCGGCAGACCTACCGGCGGTGACAAAGATGTTACACCGCCCAAATTGCTCAAAAGCACGCCGGCTAACGAACAACTTAATTTTAAAGGACAAGAACTGGTTTTAGAATTTGATGAATACGTAACCCTTAAAGAGGCGGCTAAAAACATTCTGATTTCGCCGCCCTTAGAAAACCAACCGGAAATTATAC
>JALVEJ010000082.1 GCA_027031025.1 Flavobacteriales bacterium
AAAAGATTTGAATATTCGTGCACTAGATTTTCCCGGGGCTTTAACATCTATATCTAAAAAATATCCGAAAGGTGTTTGGCAAGCTTTATAACCGGTATTTTTTAATCTGTTTTCAACAGCATCTAATAAAGTTTTAGTTATAGAGGGGTCGGCTTTACTAACAGATAAATGGGCAAAAGAATGTAAAATAATATGAGCGGTATTATTTTTTTTGGCTGCCCATTTCAAACTTTTCACCAATTTGGTTTCATAGTATTTAGGGTCAGTCTCATCGGCTTTTTCCATTTGTATAAAAGCTACCAAAACATCAGCAAATGTTTTTCCCTGTGTAAAATCAGGAAAATCCGGTAAAGTTTTGATTTGCGGTTTGTATGCAAATTGGTCACAATAAATCATTAGGAGTTTCATATTTCTACATTGTAATTAAATTGCAAATTTATAAATAGTTTGAGATAAAAATTTTAAACAGTTCATTTTTCATCACTCATTCTTTATCACATCAGATATCCCACTCATTATAAAATTGCTCTAAAAATTGTAACATAAACCGGTGTCGTTCCTCTGCCATTTGTTTTCCGGTTTGCGTATTCATCATGTCTTTTAATTTGAGTAGTTTTTCGTAAAAATGGTTTATCGTCGTTGTATTGCCTTTTTTGTAGGTTTCTTTATCCATTTTCAAATTGGGCTTCAAATCAGGGTCATAAATAGGATTGTTTTTATAGCCACCATATATAAATGCTCTGGCAATACCTATGGCACCAATAGCATCAAGCCGGTCGGCATCTTGAATAATTTGTAGTTCTAAGCTTGAATAGTTTTGTTTTTCAAACGAATTTTTAAAAGAAATTTGCTCAATTATTTGGACAATTTGTTCAACAATGTCATTTGAGAGGTTTTGAGATTGTAAAAAATCACGGGCTATTTGCGGACCAATAGTTTCATCACCGTTATGAAATTTGGCATCGGCAATATCATGAAGTAAAGCTCCCAGTCTAATAATCATCAAGTTTCCACCTTCTTTTTGCGCAATTTTTTCAGATAATTTTAACACACGTAATATATGCCAATAATCATGTCCGGCTTCTGCTTTTTTTAGTTTTTGTTTGACAAATTTTTTGGTGTTATCAATAATTATTTCGTTGTTTTTTTTCATAAAAAAATTCTGTAAGATTAATCATCAGTTCATCAATCAAAACCGGTCACTTCGGCACAATTTTGCTCCTACGTCGCAAAATCACTCAGCGACCTTCCTCAGTTCATCAGTTCATCAAAAATTAAAATCGTAAATTTAAAGTAAATTTTTATAAATAGCGTCTAAAATCATTTGAAAAGACAAATAGTTTTATACCTTTGTGTGTTTCAATAAAAAGTTTAATCAAAACAAAAAACAAAATATTATGGCCAAACAATTTCCTAAATTCATAGGAGACGCTAATGAAGCGGTAGCCAGAGTCGCACACAAGATTAATGAAGTTTGTGCTATCTACCCCATTACGCCGTCCTCTCCTATGGGCGAACATGCCGATGCATTGAGCGCCAAAGGAGAAAAAAATATTTGGGGCGAAGTGCCTCGTGTAATAGAAATGCAAAGCGAAGGTGGTGCCTCGGGTGCTGTTCACGGCGCTTTACAAGGAGGCGCCTTAACCACAACCTTCACAGCTTCGCAAGGTTTGTTGTTGATGATACCCAATATGTATAAAATTGCCGGTGAGTTATTACCGACTGTTTTCCATATTGCCGCCAGAACTGTCGCAACACATGCTTTATCAATCTTTGGAGACCACTCCGATGTAATGGCAACTCGTCAAACCGGATTTGCCATGTTGTTCGGCGGGTCGGTTCAAGAAGCGCAAGATATGGCTTTATTGGCACAAGTAGCATCATTAGAAACCAGAGTGCCGTTTTTGAATGTCTTTGATGGTTTTAGAACCTCACATGAAATTCAAAAAATTGATGCCATTCCCGATGATATTTTGAAGGAAATGATTCCGGAAGAAAAAGTGATGGAACATAAAGTGCGGGCATTAGATCCTGACAAACCCAAATTAAGAGGTTCCTCTCAAAACCCTGATGTTTTCTTCCAAAATAGAGAACGTGCCAATCCTTTTTATGATAAAACACCGTCTGTTGTTAAAAAAACTTTTGACAAATTTCATGAACTGACCGGACGCCGTTACGAATTATATCAATATTATGGCGCGCCTGATGCCGAAAAAATCATTATCATTATGGGGTCAGGTATGGGCGCCGTTAGAGAAACCGTTGAAGAATTAAATAAAAAAGGCGAAAAAACCGGTGTTTTAGTCGTCAGGTTATATCGACCTTTCTCTATTAAAGATTTCATTGATGCTATTCCGCAAACAGTTAAAAAAATTGCTGTATTAGACCGCACCAAAGAATCCGGAAGTATCGGTGAACCATTGTATATGGATACGATTAATGCTTTTGTAGAATCCGGTAGAGAGATGCCTAAAATTGTAGGTGGTCGTTACGGTTTATCATCAAAAGAATTTAATCCGGCAATGGTTAAAGGTATTTTTGATGAATTATGCAAAGAGCAACCCAAAAACCACTTTACCGTTGGTATTGTTGATGACGTTACCTTTACCAGCATTGATAAAGATGACAACTTCAAAATTAAAACCAATAACAAAAGCTTCTTATTTTTTGGTTTAGGTTCGGATGGAACCGTTTCCGCCAACAAAAACTCCATTAAGATTATAGGGCAAACTACGGATAATTACGTTCAAGGTTATTTTGTATACGATAGTAAAAAAGCAGGCGCAAGAACTGTTTCACACTTACGTTTCGGACCAGACCCTATCCAATCGACTTATTTGATTGATGAAGCAGATTTTGCAGCCATTCATCAATTTAACTTTATTCAAAAATACAATTTTGTCAAAAACATCAAAAAAGGTGGCACTTTACTATTAAATTCACCTTTTACTGCTGATGAAATTTGGGACCAATTACCGAAAGAAATACAAAAAGAGATTATCGATCGCGAATTGAAGTTCTATGTAGTTGATGCTTCGCGTGTGGCTTTTGAAGCCAAACTTGGTCGAAGAACCAATACGGTCTTACAAACTTGTTTCTTTGCTATTTCCGGTATATTGCCACAAGATGAAGCCATTGAAAAAATCAAAAATGCCATTGTAAAATCTTATTCTCATAAAGGCGATGCTATTGTGCAAATGAACTTCAACGCGGTTGATAAAGCTTTGGAATATTTACAAGAAGTCAAATATCCGAAACAAGTTACCAGTGATAGACATTTAGAAAGCGTGATGCACGAAGATGCCCCCGAATATGTTTTAGATGTATTAGGAAAAATCTATGCCGGCGAAGGTGACTCTCTTCCCGTGAGTGCTTTTGAGCCCGATGGCACTTTTCCTTTGGGAACTTCTAAATATGAAAAATCAAATATAGCCGATTTTGTCCCGACTTGGGATGATACTGAGCTTTGTATCCAATGTAATAAATGTGTGCATATTTGTCCGCACGCTGCCATTCGTTCCAAAATCATCGATGTAGAAGCATTGGCTGATGCACCGGAAGGTTTTAGAAAAACCAAAATCAAAGGACGTTATGAAGGCGTTGACACCTATGTTTTACAGGTTGATCCAGAACATTGTACCGGTTGTAATCTTTGTGTAGCCGTTTGTCCGGCGGAAAGCAAAACCGAACCCGGATTTAAAGCCATCAACATGCACCCTAGAATGGAAGTGCAACCTGTAGAACAAAAATTTTGGGATTATTTTGTCGACTTACCTTGGTATGACCGTAAAAAATTAAAATTGAGTACCGTTAAAAATGTTCAATTCTTAGAACCCTTATTTGAATATTCTGGCGCCTGTCCCGGCTGTGGCGAAACGCCTTATATCAAAGAAGTTACACAACTTTACGGTGACAGTTCCTTGATAGCCAATGCAACCGGTTGTTCATCAATCTACGGTGGCAACCTACCAACAACACCTTATACAACAAACAAAAGAGGACAAGGTCCGGCATGGGCAAATTCCTTGTTTGAAGACAATGCCGAATACGGTTTAGGTATGCGATTGGCTTTAACTGAAAAACAAAAAACAGCTCGCACGTTACTCAAGAAATTTGAAGATGTGATTGGAAGTGAGTTGGTAGAAGCTATTTTGAATAATCCGGAAGCTGATGAAGCTCAAAAAGAACAACAACTGGAATACATCAAGCAAGTTCGTGAAGCCATAAAAGGCATTGACTCGGATGAAGCCAGACGTTTGATGGTCTTAGCCGATGACTTACGCAAAAAATACATTTGGATTTTCGGTGGTGACGGCTGGGCTTATGACATCGGTTACGGTGGCTTAGACCATGCTATTGCCAGTGGCGAAAATATCAATATTTTGGTTATGGATACCGAAGTTTATTCCAATACCGGCGGGCAAGCTTCTAAAGCTACACCAATTGGTGCCAGTGCCAAATTTGAAGTAGCCGGAAAATCTATTCCTAAAAAAGACATTGCTTTGCAAGCTGTTGCTTATGGTAATGTTTATGTGGCCCAAATAGCTTCGGGAGCGAAAGATCAACAAGCCTTGAAAGCCATTAAAGAAGCTGCCGAATACGACGGGCCTTCTATCATTATTGCTTATTCTCATTGTATTGAGCATGGTTATGATATGGGAGACGGTGCCAATCACCAAGATTTGGCGGTTAAATCCGGATATTGGCCCTTATTTAGATACGACCCTCGTAAACCTGCAGGCAAACGCTTTACATTGGACAGCAAAGAGCCTTCTATTCCGGTAACGGAGTTTATCGAAAAAGAAGCGCGTTTTGCCCGGGTTAAAAAAGCCAATCCCGAGCGTGCTAAAATGTTGCAAGATATGTTACAACAAGAAATCAACAGCCGTTGGGAACGATTAGAATTATTATCAAAATTGTAATTGATAATAAGAAAAATAGAAAAAGCCCGTATTTTTGCGGGCTTTTTGTTATTTTTGCAACACTTTTATTGCCCGAATGGCGGAACTGGTAGACGCGCATGATTCAGGGTCATGTGTCCGCAAGGACGTGCAGGTTCGATTCCTGTTTCGGGCACAACCGGATAAAGCTAAATAACTGAATTTAAGCCATTTAAATTTTCTATGTTATAATAAAAATGACATAAACAATTCCTTTAATAAGTTTAAATATAAAACCATTAAAGAATTAAGAAACATTAAGGCTTATATTCTTTAAACTTAATACACTTTACTCTTAATGACTTAATGTTGTAAAAACGCACTATACATTATAGAGCTTATATTGAATGCGTCATAATTTAAAGTCTTAATATATTTTTGATTGTTGCAATTCATAAGCAATCACCAACCTAACCATTTCATTATATGAACGGATACCGGATTTTTGATTATTTATTTTTAAATATGAATCGTAGGTACTCGAAAAATCAATCGGAAAGCGGTATTTCCGGTGAAAAATCTGGGCTTGTTTAAAGTTTTTGAGGACACCTTTATGTAATTTTTTGAGATAAGTCCTGTAAATTTTTGGGTCGTAACGTCGTAATTCAACCAAAAAATAATACAAAGCATCAATATTTCCGGAATAATTAAAATATAAATCCGGATGGTGAATGGCTGCTAAATAGCCTAAGAAATTGGCTTCATTTTCAGGCGCAAAACCCAGTTGGTGTGCTACTTCATGAGAGGCAATGTCCGGCAAAAAAACTTTGGGATAAAATTTATTGACTTGCGCTTCACCCGTAAACGGATTTAAATAACCGCTGACACTCATATACGAAATTTGCTTGCTAAACAATGAAGGTTTAATACACGGGACCGGATATTTTACCCCGATATATTTCTCTATTTGTCGATAACCTTCGGGGGTTTTTAATAAAATATTATCGAGACTATAAGGAATTTCGACTGCTAAGGTATCGTTGCCGGCAAGATACAATTGTAAAACGTTAACTCTGTCAATAAGATTTTCCGTCACTTCCAAAAGTTCTTTCGTCGTATATTTTTCAGTTGATAATTGTAAAGATTTTTCAAGCGGCTCTCTAAAATAATTCAGCCCCCAAGACAAATAAAATAGCCAAACGGTTTTGAGTAAAAACGAGGAAATTCTCAAGAATTGTTGTTGAGGATGTCTGATTTGGATGATGAGTTGCAAAACTTGATAAATCAGATAAGAGAAGCCCCAAAAATAAACCAAATCACCAATGGAAAAAGGAAAAAATGAAGCAAACCAACGGTTCACAATTGCAATAACCGGATAAATACGACGCGCATAAACCCACTCAATAAAGTGGGGCATATAACTCAAAATTTTAATACCAAATATTGTAAGACTCCAAAATATGGCATGTTGATACGGCTTTGAAATATTCTTAAATTCTTTCATTTACTCAATTTATCTTTCCTCATTCCTCAAAAATAATATGAACCATCTTATTCTTTTGTAAACCTAATAATGTATTAGCGCCACCGGTCATTTTATTACTTTTGTAAATAAATATTTCAAAGTAACCAAAATTGTTAAACCGGGCAAACATTTCGCCTGCAATAGTCATATTATCATGATGTTTAATGCCGTCATGATAATTGTCAACCAGATGATCAATTTCATAATGTCCCAGTTTAATTTTAAATTTACGCCCGTCTTGCCATGCCTCAAATTCATCTTTTTTCAAATTAAAAATAGCATTGCCATAATGGTCAGTATATATAACTTGTGGCACAATCAAAGCAACCTCTCCGGTTTGTTCATGATGCTTAACCATAGGTTTTGAAAGGTAAACACGTTGCAAATCCGGAACCTTACGCCCTACTTCAACGGGTTTAACACCATTTGATAATTGCTGAGCCACCTCAATATGAGCCTGCATAAAATTCATGTTTCCACTATCCGGCAAAACATAAAAACTTGACGGTTGATTAGCCAATGCCGTCGTCAAAATACCATTATCATTTCCCAAATAATATTGACCGTTAGATACAATTAACACCGGTGGTTGAACCTTAAAAGCTTCGCTGTCAAAACCGATGAGATGTATTGTGTTTTCAGGAAAATTTTGTAAGCTATTTTCAATTATATAAACAGCTTCTTGAGGGTCAAAAGGCATTACTTGATGCGAAATATCAAGTATTTGCGCATCAGGAATCGCCTTCAAAATCCGGCTTTTTAAAAATCCCAAATCAGGATCTTTGGTTCCAAAATCGGTGGTCAATGTAATTAATGGCATAATTTGACGATTTTTGGCGTTATTTTTGTAATTTTGAGAATCAAACTTATTAAAAAACAAAGATACAAAATATGACAGAACGTTTATTGGAAATAAATGGGATAGATCCTGTAATTTTAAGCGGTGTTAAAAATGAAAATATCAATTTTTTAAAGGAACATTTTCCTAAAATAAAAATAATTTTCAGGGGTAATCAAATTAAAATTTTCGGTGAAGCCGAGATTTTAGATGAGTTTGAACAAAAATTGGACTTAATTCTGGCACATATCCAAAAATTTGACAAGTTAGACAAAGAGACCATTGAGCAAATATTGGTAACCAACCAACGTGAATACCGTGATTTTGTCAACAATGATGAAGTGATTTTACATGGCGTAGGCGGACAATTAATCAAACCACAAACGCCCAATCAGCGTAAAATTGTGGTATCGGCGCGTAAAAATGATATGATTTTTTTAGTCGGTCCTGCCGGAACCGGTAAAACTTTTGTCAGCGTAGCCTTGGCTGTTCGTGCTTTGAAAAATAAAGAAGTTAAACGTATCATTTTAACGCGTCCGGCGGTTGAAGCCGGCGAAAATCTCGGTTTTTTACCCGGCGATTTAAAAGAAAAACTCGATCCGTATTTACAACCGCTTTACGACGCCCTACGCACGATGATTCCTTATGAACGTTTGGAAAGCCATCTTGAAAAAGGGATTATTCAAATTGCACCGCTGGCATTTATGCGCGGACGCACGCTTGACAATGCTTTTGTAATTTTGGACGAAGCTCAAAACACCACCCACAACCAAATGAAAATGTTTTTGACCCGAATGGGTAAAAATGCCAAATTCATCATAACCGGCGATCCGGGACAGATTGACCTACCCCGAAAACAAGTATCCGGACTTAAAGAAGCGCTGGGAATTTTAAAACCCATTAAAGGTATTGATATCATCCACTTGTCAGAACGTGATGTCGTGCGACACCGTTTGGTTAAAAAAATTATTGATGCTTATAAGACTTTGGATTAAATTTGTTAAATGCTAAAAAGCTTAATCTATATATTTACTTTAATATCGATATTTTCTTGTAATCCAGAAAATATTAAACCGGTATACCAAACCGGAGAATGGACTTTTGACAGATGTATCCGCCCTACTGATGCCGTTTTGTATTCGAACTATATTGTTTTACTGGAAAATAACCGCCAATCACATGATATATCTAGTGATGACAACAGATTTGCAGATAGTAAATTTACCGTTATCAATTATTTGACAAATCAAATTGATACAGTTTTTCAAAAAGCCTTAAAACATCCAAACATATCCAAATTATATATCAAAAATGACTCGCTATATGCTTTTGATTTTACTAAAAAAACTTGGTTAAAATGGCAAGATAAATGGGTTAAGAAAAGCCCATTCAACAACAAATTTTTCTTGGAATTTCAAAAATCTCTATTAAAAATCAAAAGCCGGTTGATTTATGAAGACGATAAATATTTTGTTTTCTCTTACGATAGAGGCGAATTTGGTGCAGCAGTCATTTTTCTTAATAAAGCAAACGGCACAATCACCGGACAAACAATGATTACCCCTACTTCGGTTTTTAAGGATTCAAGCGAATATATAGTTTCCGGTAATTCTTGGTACTATATGAAAATGTCACAACTGATAAGAATAAAAAATCCCGATTTGCTTCCTACTGTTCCCGATGAGCAAATTATGTATAAAAAAGATTCTGCTAAATATGATTTCCGGCATCAAAAAAACTTAGCATATTATTTGGAATATCAGATATCCGATAAATTGCCTGACAGTATAAGATTGAAATTACTTTCGTTGAAAAAGAAAGTCATAAAACTTTATAATAAACAAGAATTTTATATAGACGAAATAAAACTTTTAAAAAGAGAAAGAGACTCTTTGTTAAAACTTAGCAACGTATTAGAATATCTGATTGATAACGCACACTGGTATAAACATGACGAAACACTTTGCTACGCAACCTTTATTCACAAAAACAAATTACTTCATCTTTTAGGAGATAGTACTTTGTATGTCGCACAAATCAACAATCATAAAATCATCAAACAACCTGACACAATCATAGCAAGAGAGCTTCCTACGCAATTTTTAATCGCAAATGAGCAAATTAAAGACAAAAAACTGATTGTCTTTAATGGCGATTTACTTAAAGATAAAGACACCTGTTGCAAAGTCCATTGTTTATTGATTGATAATAAAATTGTTAAGAGATATAATATTAAGTGAATTATCAGAACACTTTTTTGTTTGTAAAACTACACAGACCTACTACGTTTTTAAAACCTAGTATCATGTATAATACAAGAATAATGAACTAATAAAGTTAATAATTTTAGAGAATGTGAATTTCCTGCTGTTAAAATAAACTTAAATTTTACTTAAATTCAGACCTGAAACCAGATATTTTTTCTAAATTTAAGCCAATCAATTTTTATAATCATGAAATACGTCCATACTTTTTTATTAGGCTTTCTAATAATAGCCCTACCGGTAACTTTAACAGCTCAAAAAAAACATAAAAAAGAACTGAAAGACAATACTATTTCCAACGCGATAAGCGGCTTAAAGTTTCGTAGTATCGGACCGGCATTTTCATCGGGGCGGGTGGCTGACTTTGCCGTAAATCCGGACAACCCTGCTGAATATTTTGTGGCTACAGCAGCCGGACATGTTTGGAAAACCAATAATAACGGTATCAGTTTTAAACCGGTTTTTGATAAGTATGGTGCCTATTCTACGGGGTATATTGTGATAGCGCCAAATAATCACAATATAATTTGGCTCGGTACCGGTGAAAATAATCACCAACGTGATTTGGGCTATGGCAACGGCGTTTACAAGTCTGTTGACGGCGGAAAATCATGGAAAAACATGGGCTTAAAAAAATCCTATCATATTGGAATGATTGATATCGACCCGCGTGATGACAATTCGGTTTTGGTAGCTGCCGAAGGCAGCATTTGGGGCCCCGGCGGCGACCGCGGTTTATACAAGACAACAAACGGCGGCAAAACTTGGAAGAAAGTTTTAAATATCAGTGAAAATACCGGAGTTAACAACGTGGTTAGAGACCCACAAAACCCTGATATTCTTTATGCAACTTCCGAACAACGCCGGCGTCATGTGTTTACACATATCAGTGGCGGACCGGAATCAAAAGTCTACAAATCTGAAGACGGCGGTGAAACTTGGCGCGAAATTATGAAAGGCTTGCCCAAGGTCGACATTGGTGGTATGGGAATTGCCGTGTCGCCCGTCAATCCTAATGTAGTTTATTTAATTATGGAAGCTGCCGAAGGCAAAAGCGGTTTTTTCCGCTCTACCGACAAAGGTGAATCATGGCAACGCATGAGTAACTACCACAGCAGCGGACAATATTACAACGAAATTTATTGCGACCCGAAAGATGTCGATAAAGTTTATTCGCCACAAACTTACACACAATACACCGAAGACGGCGGTAAAACCTGGAAAAAATTCGGTCTTAAAAACAAACACGTCGATGATCATGCCTTGTGGATTGACCCAAAAAACACCAAACATATCCTAATCGGTGGTGATGGCGGTGTGTATGTGACTTATGACGGCGGACAAACTTTTAGACATGTATCCAATCTGCCGGTTGTCCAGTTTTACAGGGTTTATTTAGATAATGATACGCCATTTTACAATGTTTACGGTGGCACGCAAGATAACAATAGTTATGGCGGACCGTCAAAAAGTATTAGAGCCGAAGGTGTCAATAAATCGGATTGGGTTGTGACCGTCGGCGGTGACGGATTCTGGGGCGCCGTTGACCCTACGAATCCCAATATCGTCTATTCTGAATATCAATATGGCAACTTATACCGCTATGATAAAAAAAGCGGTCAACGCTTAAAAATTAAACCTATTCCCGGCAAAGATGAAAAAACTTTTCGTTGGAATTGGAACGCGCCCTTTATCATCAGTCCGCATAATCACAAACGTTTATATCTAGGTGCTGAACGCTTGTTTAAAAGTGATGATATGGGCAATTCATGGCAAGAAATCAGTCCGGATTTAACCGCCCACTTAGATAGAAACACATGGCAAGTCATGGGAAAATATTGGTCAGCCGATGCCGTTCGTAAAGATGTATCCACTTCATTATACGGCACTTTGGTTGCCTTAGACGAATCCCCGGTTCAAGAAGGCTTGTTATATACCGGTTCGGATGACGGCGTCATTCAAGTAACTGAAAACGGCGGTCAAAATTGGCGCGAAATTGATGAATTTCCGGGCGTGCCTAAATACACTTATGTCAGCGATGTTTTTGCAGATCGCTTCGATGCCCATACGGTTTATGCAAGTTTTGACAACCGCAAACGCAATGATTTTAAACCCTATTTGCTCAAAAGCACCGACAAAGGTAAAACTTGGCAAAGCATCACCGGCGATTTACCCGAAAATCAAGCGGTGCATAGCATTTCACAAGATACCAAAAACAAAAATTTGCTTTTTGCCGGCACCGAATTAGGGATTTATTTTTCCGTTGATGGCGGTAAACATTGGACGCAACTTAAAAACGGCATTCCCGATATTGCCGTTCGCGATATTGCTATTCAACCACGTGAAAACGATTTGGTTTTAGCCACCTTCGGACGCGGATTTTATATCTTGGATGACATCAGTCCGCTACGACAATTATCCAAAGATTTCCTACAAAACCACGACAGTTATTTATTCCCTGTTAAAGATGCTTTGCAATATGTGCAAACCCATAAAAAATACGGACAAGGCGAAACGGACTTTTATGCGCCTAATCCGCCTTATGGAGCCATCTTTACCTACTATTTAAAAGAAGTGCCGCAATCAACTACCGAAACACGTCGTAAAAATGAAAAAAAATTATTTAAAAAAGGTGAAAAAATCAAGCAACCGACTTGGAAAGAATTGTATGACGAAAAATTGGAAGAACCGTCATATTTATTATTTACTATTACCGACGATGACAACAATGTCGTCAAAAAAGTAGTTGCTAAACCCCAAAAAGGTATACATCGCGTTAGTTGGAACTTAAAATACGACAACCCTTTTCCGGTTGATGAAGATTTAAAGAAATTCAATCCTTTTGAAAAGGATGATTTTGGTATCCCCGTCTTGCCGGGAACTTATTATGTTAAAATGGATTTGTATGATAAAGGACAATTAAAGCCATTGTCAAAAAAAGTGCGTTTTCAAGTCAAGCGTTTGAATAACACAACCTTACCACCGGCAGATGATCAAGAATTTAAGACTTATGTCACGGACTTGCAACATACGATGAAACAATTGCATAAATTAGAGCATCAAGTTGCCGGTATGCAAAAAACGATCAGATTGATAAAACAAACCGCTTTAAAATCAGCAAAATCCGGTCCCGGCTTAATGTCAGATATTCAAAAAGCCGAAAAAGCCGTTAATCAATTGGTTTTTGCCTTACATGGGGTGCCGCCAAAAGCCAGTTATGAAGAAATACCGCCTCATAAATTGCCATTAGACGAACGTTTTTCGCGCTTGGCTTGGATACATATCAATTCGACAGATCCTATAACTGAAACGGAAAAAACGCAATTGAAAATTATTAAAGAACAGATACAAGAGTTGAAGCCGCTAGCAGATAAAATTCAAACAGAACAACTAGACAAAATTGCAAAAAAATTAGATGACATAGATGCCCCGTGGACACCGGGACGAGAATAGCTTAAATTCTGATCCCTGCTGTTTGCCGGTGCGTTAGGGATGGCAGCGGTAGCCTGTTGCAGGGTTGCCTGATTGTTTTATGGCAGGTGGCGGCGACCACAGGAAGCCCCCGCACTGCCCTTCATACCAAAAACAACTATATATTAGTCCAATAAATCGTTTCTTTTTACCTGTATCTTCGTTGAAAATACTCGTTATAGCTACGGCTATAACTGCGTTTTTCGCCTTGATACAGATAAAAATATTCCAATTTATTTTGGACTAAAAACAATTCCTTTTGGTATGTAAAACAACAGTGCAACACCAAACAGCTACAAGCGGACAGCCCGCTCGAACGCCCCCTAAAAAAATTAACTTAATTCCGACAACTTTTTCAATGCCGTATCGACATTGTTAATGTTGTCAAAGACCAAATAGAGCCGTTGGGTGTTTTGGATTTTCTTTTCTTTGAATTGACAACAGCCGGACTGTTGAACTTTTTGTAAGATCTTTCCAAAAATATCCGATTGATAGTAGGGCGCATCGGGATTGGATACGAAATATGCC
>JALVEJ010000083.1 GCA_027031025.1 Flavobacteriales bacterium
CTAAAGCCACAGAATACGCTAAAGAAGTTAATCCGATTAAAAGTTTCAACGACTTATTATTCTCAGGACAAACTTATGAAGTAGATTAAATTTATTATAAAAAAACACATACAAAGCCGCTTGATTTAGCGGCTTTTTTTATTTTTTGTCATATACATTAAAATTGTATTTTTGTTGCAATCAAAATATACAAAACTATGATATTGATAGCTGATGCCGGTTCAACCAAAACCGCTTGGATGTTGGTCAACAATGAACGTATGATTATCGGAAAATTTGAATCGGGCGGACTCAACCCGACCGTTTTTGACAACGAAACCATGAGCAAAAATATAGCGCGCAATGGAGAAATGCTTCAACATGCCTCCTATATTAAAGAAATACATTTGTATGCTTCCGGTGTTGATAATCCTGTAGCACGTCAAAAGTTAGAAAAAGTATTGTCAGATATTTTTGACAAAGCCAACATCCATATTTATTCGGATATGCTGGCAGCAGCCAGAGCTACCGCCGGATACGACCCCGGATTGGTTTCCATTTTAGGAACAGGGTCCAATTCGTGCTACTATGACGGCAAAGAAATTGTAAAAAGTATCGGATATATGGGCTATTTGTTAATGGACGATGCTTCCGGAAATTGGTTTGGCAAACAACTGCTCAGAGACTATTTCTTTAATAAAATGCCACCGCAGACTAAACAACAATTCAAATCGGAATATAAAATCAAACCGGAAAAAGTTATAACCGATTTGTATCAAAAACCACAACCCAACACTTATTTGGCATCCTTTGCCCCATTTATGAAAAAACACTACAAAAGTAAATATATCAAAGATTTGTTATATCGTGGTTTTGAACAATTTATAACCCAAGAATTATCAGCTTATGAAAACTATAAAGACTTACCTCTACACTTTAATGGTTCCATAGCTTTTATTTTTCAAAAGGAATTGTTGGAAGTCATCCGAAAATACGGCTTAACGCCCGGCAAGATTGTTAAAAATCCGGTGGAAGAATTGATTGATTTTCACGTATAACTCAATTAGTTTTAGTAATTTTGTCAAATTAAATTAACAGGACTCATGGAACCGAATTTATCCAGCCGCATCAAGACGCTTTCGACATCGCAAACCATTGCTATGGCTGAGCGGGCAGCGGAACTTAAAGCCGAAGGGGTTGATATCATCAGTTTGAGTTTAGGGGAACCGGATTTTAACACTCCCGGTTATATTGTAGAAGCGGCTAAAAAAGCCATGGATGATGGCTATTTTAAATATCCGCCTATAGTCGGCTATAAAGATGTGCGTCAAGCCATTGCCCGAAAACTGAAACGAGACAATAATTTAGACTACAATATTTCTCAAATTGTCGTGTCCAACGGTTCCAAACAATCTATTTTTAATGCCGCCATGGCCTTGGTCAGCCCCGGGGATGAAGTCCTACTTCCCGCCCCTTATTGGGTCAGTTATTTTGAAATCACTAAATTGGTCGGCGGCGTGCCCGTTCCTATTAAAACTACTATTGACAACGATTTTAAAATTACACCGGAACAACTGGAACAAGCTATCACACCAAAAACCAAATTAATGATTTTTAATACGCCCAGTAATCCCAGTGGGTCGGTATATACCAAAGAAGAATTGGCAGAATTAGGTAAAGTTTTGGAAAAACACCCCCATGTTTATGTCATTTCTGATGAAATCTACGAATACATCAATTTTACCGGAGATTTTGCCAGTTTTGCAGAGATTGAAAACATAAAAGATCGCATTGTCACCATTAACGGCGTCTCCAAAGCCTTTGCCATGACCGGCTGGCGCGTGGGTTATATGGCAGCGCACCCTACCATAGCCAAAGCCTGCGCCAAAATACAAAGTCAAGTAACATCGGGCGCCAATTCCATAGCTCAAAAAGCAATAATTGCTGCCTTAGATGGCGGTAAAAACCAAATTCAATATATGATTGATGCTTTTGACAAACGACGTCAATTGGTATACCAATTATTAAAAGACATACCGGGATTTAAAGTCAATATGCCAACCGGAGCCTTTTATTTTTTTCCGGATGTATCCGAATTTTTCGGCAAAACCTTTAAAGGGGTTAAAATTAACAATGCTACTGATTTATCAATGTATTTGCTTGAAGAAGCTAAAGTCGCCACCGTAACCGGTGAAGCTTTTGGCAACCCAGAATGCTTGCGATTCTCTTATGCCACCGGCAAAGCAGAACTCAAAGAAGCTTTTAAACGGGTTAAAGAGGCTTTAAAATTTTAATTTTTTTCTAAAATAATTCAACCAATATGGGTATAGATGTCAAGCCATATAAAGACCAAGACAGCAGTCGTAAGGAGCAAGTAACCAAAATGTTTGATAATATTTCCGGCAACTACGATTTTATGAACCGGCTGATGACTTTTGGTATTGATGTCAAATGGCGGAAAAAGGTAGTAAAAATGGTAGCACAAACAAAACCGAAAAAGATATTGGATATTGCTACCGGAACCGGCGATTTTGCCATAATGTTAGCCGACATAAAACCCGACAAAATTGTAGGATTGGACATTTCGCAAGGCATGTTGGAAGTGGGTAAGAAAAAAGTGGCAGAAAAAGGACTCGAACATTTGATAGAAATGGTATTAGGCGACTCGGAAAATTTACCTTTTGACGACAATAGTTTTGATGCCGTCACGGTTGGTTTCGGCGTCCGGAATTTTGAAAATTTAAACAAAGGGTTACAAGAAATATACCGGGTTTTGCGTCCCGGAGGTATCTTTATCGTTTTGGAAACCTCTCAACCGGAAAAGTTTCCGTTTAAACAAGGCTTTAAATTCTATTCAAAATATGTTATTCCGTTTTTAGGACGCCTGTTTTCAAAAGACCAAAAAGCCTATGAATATTTACCCGAATCGGCAGAAGCCTTTCCTTATGGAGAAGCCTTTAACAATATTTTGAAAAAAAATCAGTTTAAATCAGTGCAGAATTATCCATTGATGTTTGGTTCTGCCAGTATTTACAAAGCTTTTAAATAAATAACACAAATTCAACAACATACATAAAACCAAAATCAAATTGCTAATGAAAAACAGACTTGGTCAAATTTTATTTGCTATTCTAATTTTTTCGGGATTTACCATGCAAGCCCAATATACTGATGATATTCCGAAAAACCGGCCGTTTTTTGATAAAAAAACCGTTTCATGGGGTTACTATTTCGGGATGAATTTTTACGATTTTAAAATTAGCTACGACCGTCCATACGAACATATCATTCAAGAAACACATCCGGGATTTCAAGTTGGATTGGTTGGTAACTTAAATTTAAATCCATGGATTAGCGTGCGCTCCGAACCCGGCGTGTATTTTACTAATAGAAAATTGATTTTCAGAAACTTATTAACTCCAAAAGACAGCATCAGGGAGATTACTTCCAATTATGTTCAAGTGCCTTTATCTCTAAAACTCAACACCATTCGCTACGGTAATATCCGGCCTTATATCACAGGCGGTATCATCTTTGCCCACAATTTGAATTCATGGGAAGATTCTAACAACGACAATGCCGCCGGCAGATTTAGAATGCGCACCAATGTTTGGATGTATGAAGTGGGGATTGGATTGGAAATGTATTTATTTTATTTCAAATTTACCCCTAGTATTCGCGGGGTTTTTTCACTACAAGACGAGCTGGTCAGAGACAATGATCCTAACAGCCCGTGGACCAGCCATATTGAATACATGATGACACGCGGGGTTTATATCAATCTGACTTTTGAATGATTTTTTTTGATTTTTCATTCCTCAATTCCTCACCTCGGTACGATTTTGTTCCTAACGTCACAAAATCACTCGGTGACCTCTCTATTCAAATCCTTATTTCCTCAAAATATCAAACTCTCATGACAGACATTCGTATCAAAGAACATCTCGATTATGAAGATTTCCT
>JALVEJ010000084.1 GCA_027031025.1 Flavobacteriales bacterium
AGCCATGATTGCTAATGAAATTAAAGATATTGAAACGACAGGAGTTTTTGAAGATAATCATAATGTAATTGCCAATTGGAAAAATTATGACCACCGGCAACATAAGCGTCGTCGTACTTGGATAAAAGATATTAGTTAAAAGTTAAAAGTGAATCGTAACGACATTCTGATTCCTACTCAATAGTTTGGGCGTGATCAGAATAAATTTAGCGTATCAAGTAGTAGTAAGTTGAATCTGCATTTGATGTCTCTTGAAATAATTATCTAAAAAAAATTTCTGATAAATAAAAAAAACTTAATATCTTTGCATTCACAATTTCGCGGGTGTGGTGAAATTGGTAGACACGCCAGACTTAGGATCTGGTGCCGCAAGGCGTGGGGGTTCGAGTCCCTTCACCCGCACAAACAAAAACGTCAACATTATTTTAGTGTTGGCGTTTTTTATTTGTCAGTCTTAGATTATTCAATTTTTGTTATATTTGTTGACTATTTTATTGAACATTATGAATGTTTATATTCAAGATTTATTAAAAGCCATTCCGCTGGGAGTTTCACTGAGTTTTATCATTGGACCGGTGTTTTTTGTGTTGCTCGAGACCGGAGCGACTAAAGGATTTAGAGCGGCTATTGTTTTAGATTTAGGCGTTTTATTTGCCGATCTTGTTTTTATATTAATAGCATTTTTAGGAAGTTATAAACTTTTGGAACAATTGACACACCATCCGGCACTTTATGGTCTAGGTGGTATGATTATGATGGTATATGGCTTGCTTACAATCATACGTAAACCTAAAGCTGAAAGTTTAGAAAATCAAACGGAAATAGAGATTCCTAAAAATAATTATTTGGGTCTGTTTGTTAAAGGTTTTCTGTTAAATTTTATCAATATCGGTGTTTTAGTGTTTTGGTTGGCTATGATTGTGCTTTTTTCGCCCCAACTTAACTTAAATCCTTATCGGATTTTTATTTTCTTCGGTGGTATTTTATTAGGATACTTATTAATGGACATAGTCAAAATTTTATTAGCAAAACAGTTCAAATCTAAAATGACCCCTAAGCGTGTAGTTAAAATCAGAAAGTTTATTGGAGTAGTTTTATTGATTGCCGGTATTTATTTGATATACGAAGGTTTTGCAGAAGATAAAAAAATAGGCATCAATAATACGATTGAACATTTGCAAAAGATTGAATAATTTTTTTCAAAAATAAAGAAGGCTATTTTATAAAATCTTTTTATATTTGCACTCGCAATTGCCTCGGTGGCGGAATTGGTAGACGCGCTGGATTCAAAATCCAGTTCTGGCAACAGAGTGTGGGTTCGATTCCCACCCGAGGTACCAAGCAAAAACGCTTGCTCAAATTTGAGCAAGCGTTTTTTTTATGTTTTTTATAAACATTATTCTTAAATTTGCTGATGCCTACAAAAAATAATTTTCATAAAAAAGTCTTACGAATCGTAAAGCAAATACCGTCAGGAAAAGTAACCACTTACGGGCATATAGCGGCTTACCTTGGCAACAAACGCAGTGCCCGAATGGTCGGTTGGGTGTTAAATAGTCAAAAATATAACCGCGATATTCCGGCGCACCGTGTCGTAAACCGGAAGGGTTTATTGACCGGAAAAATGCACTTTGAAGGTCAAAACCTGATGCAAGAACTTTTAGAAAGCGAAGGGGTGAAAATTGTTGATAATCAAGTGGTTGATATGGATGGTTGTTTGTGGGTGCCGGGAGAAAATACGACAATGTAGCTGTTAAATTTTAATTTGACAACAAACCGATTATTTTTTGGGTAAAGCGCTTTAGTATTTTTTGTTTGTCAAAATTTTGTTGAACGTATAGGCGGGCATTTTGTCCTAAGGTTTCCCTTAGAGCCAAATTGGCTTTTAACTGCCGTATAGTATCTATAATATTGTTTACTTCATTGTTTTCAAAATAATAACCTCCTTTTGATTCTTTCATTATTTTAGCTACTTCCGATTTTAGGCTTCCGGCGATTATTGATGGTTTTTGACTAGCCATCATGCCTAAAATTTTTGATGGCATAACAGTATCGACTACTTCATTTTTTTGGCAGAGAATATGTGTATCGGCACTACTTAACAGGTCATTAAGTTCATCAAAAGGCACCGGCGGATAAAAATATACATTTGGTAATTGTTTTAGAGAATTTTCAACTTCTTTTCTGGCAGCACCGGCACCTACAATTACAAATTCTACCTCTTCGGGGTTTATTTGTTCTGCAATTTTTTTAAACAAGTTCCAATCTTGTTTTTGCCCGATATTTCCGGCGTATAAAATTTTAAATTTATCGCTAGAGAGATATTTATGTCGCTTTGCTTTTTCCGGATTGACAAAATCGACGTCAACCCAGTTGGGTAATAAATAGGTCGTTTTGTTAGAGCCGACTTTTTTTTGCAGCTTGGATAGCATGGCATAACTGATTGTTGAAATAACATCGGCTTTTTGCAGTAATTTTTTTTCAATTTTGTAGAGTATTCGAAATAAAAAATCGGTTTTGCCTGTCAGTTTGGTTTCATGAGCCGCATCAAATTCAAAATCTTGAATATGCACCCAGTGTTTGGCATTATGTTTTTTGGCGATTCTATTGCCAACAATAATTGAACTGGTAAAAGGCACAATGGTTAATACCAAATCTGTTTTTTTTATTTTGAAACTATTCTTATAAGTGCCGTATGTAAAATCCAATAACAATAAAATCCTTTTTAAAAAAGTGGGATTTTCAGGAATGTATTGCTTATATCTAATTATTTTTATTCCGTTGTGATATTCTATATAATTTTTTGGCTTGTCTTTATACTCATCGGGTATTTTCCACATTGGATAATACGGAAATCCGGTTATTACTTCCACTTCAATGTCGTTTTTTATTAAATATTCTGCGAGTTGAGTAGTATATAAACCTATAGCTGTATCTTCGGGATAGAAATTTAAACCGACTATTGTAATTTTAGGTTTAACTATTAAGGTCATTTAAAATATGTTTAAGATTGCGGATGAACTTATCCGGTGTAAAATCGCGCTTTATTTTTTGATGATTAGATATACTTAACTGTTGTAAGCTTGGCAAAATTAAACCGATTTTTTTAATTTGGCTAACTAATGCCTCGATATTTTTAGCAGGTATATAAAACACTTCGTTTTGATTAAATATATCAGTAATACCCGGTTGTGGGGTTGTAATAATTAAATTTCCTGTAATCATTGCTTCAAAAATAGACAAAGGTTGTCCTTCGCGATAAGAAGGTAAAATAAATAAGTTGGAATCTAAGAGCGCTTGTTTTTTATCATTATTATAAAGAGGTCCTTTGTATGTTGTATATTTTAATTTATTTATTTGTGATATGATGGAGTCTTTGATGCTTTTATCGATTTGACCAATTAGAACAGCTTGATACGAAAATTGTTCTTTTTCTAATATTTCAAACGCTTTTAAGAGTTCATAAATGCCTTTTTGCGTCATTAGGTTACTTAAAAAAACAATTTTGAGTTTAGTAAAATCTTTTTTTAAAAGTATAGATTCAGTTATGTCAGAAAAAAGAGGGTCAATAAAATTGGGTAAAACGTTTATTTGTTGATTGTTTAAAAATGGTGTGAGATTACTTTTTAAACTTTCTGATAGGACAATAGCTTTTGATGCCATTTGTATGGTTTTCTTGAAGAGAAATTTCTTTATTCCTTGAAGTTTTTGGTATTGAAACCCTAAATTGTTGCCATGTATATGTATGACAATCGGTTTGCCATTTATTTTTGCTAGAATAAAAAATGGCAAAAATTTTAATACACCTAAAAAAGTTTGTCCGATAGTGGCGTAAACGAGATCACTTTTAATAATTTTATAACTAAAATAATATTTTTTTAAATTAAAAAAGACCTTTTTCCAAACGAATTGACCAACTTTTTCGTCAAAATAAGGAG
>JALVEJ010000085.1 GCA_027031025.1 Flavobacteriales bacterium
ATCATTAATTTATTTTGCTACAAACAGTATAGCTCCTACGGAGCTGATATTAAGGGGTTTGTAAATAATTTTACATGGTTGCATTAATATTTTATGGTATTCCAGAATAATACACATATGGTGCGTTTGCCCTGAGTTTGTTTTTTGGAAACATTTGCTCAATAAAATATTTTTTGTAATTTTGCAGCCGATTCAATCAAACCTCTGACGAAAATCGTGAATGTTTTTTTGAACTAAACTTAAAATCATCAATATGGATAGTTTAATTAAATTTGTTCAAGACGAACTGATTGAGAAAAAAGATTTACCGGATTTCGGACCCGGTGACACCATTACGGTTTATTACGAAATTAGAGAAGGTAACAAAACCAGAACTCAGTTTTTTAAAGGGGTTGTTATCCAACGACGCGGTAGTGGAGCTACGGAAACTTTTACCATTCGTAAAATTTCGAATGATATAGGGGTGGAAAGAATATTTCCGATAAATATGCCGACTCTTCAAAAAATTGAAGTTAACAAACGTGGTAAAGTTCGCCGATCTCGTATCTTTTATTTCAGAAATTTACGTGGTAAAAAAGCCCGTATTAAAGAAAAAAGAACTGTTAAAAAATCTTAATCAATTTTTTAATGCCAGTCAAAAAAAAAATCGCCGGAAAAACCGGCGATTTTTTTTGACATACTTTTATTACATCATTGGCATTCCGCCTCCCATTGGTGGCATAGCTGCACCCGGATTGTCTTCTTTGATGTCCGTGATGGCTGCTTCGGTTGTTAAAATCATTCCCGAAACGGAATTGGCATTTTCAAGTGCTACACGGGTTACTTTTTTAGGGTCAATAATTCCGGCTTTAAACATATTGACATATGCATCGTTTTTAGCATCATAACCGAAATCACCTTCACCTTCCGATACTTTTCCTACCACGATAGCACCTTCTTTACCGGCGTTGTTTACAATTTGACGAAGCGGTTCTTCAATAGCACGTTCTACGATTTTAATACCGGTTTCTTCGTCTTTGTTACCGGCTTTTACTTTTTTCAAGGCTTTTTGTGCTCTTACCAAAGCCACACCACCACCGGCAATAATACCTTCTTCAACCGCGGCTCTGGTAGCGTTTAAAGCATCTTCAACACGGTCTTTCTTTTCTTTCAATTCTACTTCGGAAGGCGCACCGACATATAAAACGGCTACACCACCGGCTAATTTAGCCAAACGTTCTTGCAGTTTTTCTTTATCGTAATCTGATGTGGTGGTTTCTATTTGCGCCTTAATTTGTTTGATGCGGGCTTCAACATCTTCTTTATTACCGGCACCGCCGACAATGGTTGTGTTATCTTTATCTATGGTTATACGATCGGCTTGTCCCAACATATCCAAGCCTGCATTTTCCAAAGTAAAGCCTCTTTCTTCCGATATAACGGTGCCACCTGTCAAAATGGCAATATCGTCTAACATGGCTTTACGTCTGTCTCCAAATCCGGGTGCTTTAACCGCAGCAACTTTAAGCGTGCCACGTAGTTTGTTGACGACTAATGTCGCCAAAGCTTCACCTTCTACATCTTCGGCTATGATTAATAATGGTCTGCCGGTTTGGGCGGCTTTTTCTAGCACGGGCAATAAATCTTTCATCGTTGAGATTTTCTTGTCCACTAACAAAATGAGCGGTTTTTCAAGCTCAACTTCCATTTTTTCATGGTTAGTTACAAAGTATGGCGATAAATAACCGCGGTCAAATTGCATACCTTCAACCACATCTACATAAGTATCCATACCTTTGGCTTCTTCTACTGTAATAACACCGTCTTTACCGACTTTTCCAAAGGCATCGGAAATCATCTCACCGATACTGTTGTCGTTGTTGGCTGAAATAGAAGCTACTTGTTTGATTTTTTCTAAATCGTCACCGACGGGAACGGCTTGTTTTTCAAGCTCTTTGACTAAGACATCCGTAGCTTTATCCATCCCGTTTTTAAGATCTTGCGGATTGGCTCCTGCTGCAACATTTTTTAAGCCTTCTTTAACCATGGCTTGTGCCAAAACAGTAGCTGTTGTTGTGCCGTCTCCGGCTAAATCGTTGGTTTTAGATGCCACTTCTTTAACCATTTGAGCACCCATGTTTTCCAGCGGATCTTCTAATTCTATCTCTTTGGCCACAGTGACACCGTCTTTGGTAACTTGAGGACCTCCAAATGATTTTTCAATAATCACATTTCGTCCTTTTGGACCAAGTGTTACTTTAACGGCATTTGCCAAAGCATCTACGCCTTTTTTTAATTGATCTCTTGCGTCAATATCAAATTGAATTTTCTTTGCCATAGTTTATAATATTTTTGTTTTTAGTTCAATTCTGTTTTTACAGAAATTGTGCCATTGCTTGATATCTCATTTTTGGCAATAAAAAAAGTGTCAATCTGACAGACTGACACTTTTTTTTAAATTCTTATTGGATAAAAAAATTATTTACCGGGTTTGTCTTGTTGCTTAGAAGGCATGATTGGATTAGGCATGGGTTTTTGACTTTCATCCTGTTCAGGTAAATGATTCTCAATAGCTTGTTTAGCCGGCGATTCATTAGTGGCTTTGGTGTTGATAATAGCAGTGTTGGATATCAAAATCAATACGACTAATAAACCGAATAAAAACCAAGTGGCTTTATCTAAAAAGTCGGTGGTTTGTTGGACGCCGCCAAACATATTGGCACCACCACCGCCAAAATTAGAGTCTAAACCGCCACCTTTTGGATTTTGGACCATGACAACGGCAATCAGTAAAAAAGCAACGATAGCAATTAATAGTATAAAAACAAATAAACTCATAATGTCTTATTTTAATTTTTGTTTGATTTCTTTGATTTGATTTGCAAAATAACTACTTTTTTTTGGATATTTCAAACTTAATATGCGAAAAGCTTGTATGGCTTTCTCATATTTTTTTTGTTTAACATACAGATTAGCCAAAGTTTCCGTCATCAGCATTTGTTTTTCTGCTACACTTTTTTCAACAATATCGGGAGGTTTGATGCTGATGTTTTTTTTAGGAACTATTTTTGGCCGTTCTTTGAGAAATTTATCGATAAGCTCAAAATTGGATTGGTTTTTTTTAGCTTTGGGTGTTTTAAAACGTTGTAACCATTCTATATAACTGAGTTGGTCAGGTTTATTAAATGTTTTTTTGGATGAACCGGTAAGTTGCTGACTTTTGTTATGATCTTTTGAAATATGTTCAGTTGCTTGTTTTTTTGTTTCCGGATTATCTAAAACTTTGTTAAAGAGGGCTTTTGTTTCATTGCCGGTTGTTTTGGGTGTTTCAGGTGTTTTGGTTGCTTGAACCCTCTTGTTTTTTGAAACTTGTGGTATTCTATTTTCAGGTTTTTCCAAATATTCAAACAAAAGTTCTCTGTCGATACTTCGGGCTGCTGTTTGTTGCAATTGGGGTGCGGCGTATGTATTTTTGATTTTTAAAAACCGGGTTTTGGCAGCCCACACAGGTTGAAAATACGGATAGATTTTTTCAAGTTTATAGATATAATCTATATGTTTAACCAAAAAAGTATCGTCTTGGAGCGCTTTGTATAATATGTCCGTTTCATTTACCATTTTGCCAAAGTGTCATTAAAAAGTTGGTCGAGTATCGTATTTAAAATATCTTCATGTGCTTGTGATTTAATATCGTTTAGACTTGTTGCGGCCGGATAGTCATAATACCAAGAGTATCTTTTGCTGATATTATCATCGGGATTTTTTTGATTGATATAGTCAATTTTGATGCCAATAGTCAAGCGGTTTTTGGCAGCAGTTTGTCCGGCAGACAATGCTGCCGGTTCTATTTTATAATCGACTATTTCGCCTTGAAAAACAATATCGCCGTTATCTTTAACTTGTGTCAAACCGGTTTGGCGGTCTATTCGGTCGATCAGCATATTGCGAAAAT